>JBGTJM010000140.1:0-5087 GCA_041745115.1 Thermomicrobiales bacterium | reverse complement strand
GACAATGTGTTGATCATCGGAAGCGGGACGATCGGTCTGCTGGTGCTGGCGGCGATGAGATCGCTTGGCCATACCTCTGCGGTCACCGTGCTGGCGAGGCACCCATTGCAGGTATCGACGGCTGAGCGGTTCGGGGCGACGAACGTGATCCGTGGCGGAAAAGCGGGCGACGCGGCGGTACAGATCGCAGGTGCACGATCGTATCAGCCGATCAGAGGACGAACGGTGTACGCTGGCGGCTTCGATATGGTCTTCGACTGTGTTGGATCCAATCGCAGTGTCGATGATAGTCTGCGGGTTGCCGGGCCGAGAGGACGAGTGGTGATGGTCGGCTGCGCGGCAGAGATGTCGAAACTCGATCTTTCATTCGTGTGGGCCAGGGAGTTATCGATTTCTGGCTGCTATGTGTACGGCAAAGAGCCGTCGCTCGAAGGAAGTCCACATACGTTCAACGTGGCCATCGATCTCCTTCAGAACAACCCGCAGATCGATCTGGAGTCGATGGTGACCCATGTATTCCCGTTGACGGAATGGCGAAAGGCGTTGGAGGTCAGCCTGACACGCGGAAAGCATGCCGCGTTGAAAGTGCTTTTCGACTGTCGCGAATGAACTCGCCTATTTTGTTGCCAAGTAGAACACGAGCGATACACAAAGCAGCAGCGCAATGATCAGTAGCATGACGATGATCGCCTGACAGGACCGTGCTGCGGAGGCAACATCCTGAGGCAGGATACTGCTTTCTTCCGGGGCTTCCTCATCCAGAAAACTCACGGTGCGTCGGTCAGCTTTTCGGCTTCGACCGCCTGGCCTGGCAGCTGCCCATTGGCCAGGCGCCAGACATGCACCATGCGCATGACCGCCGTAAGGTGAGTACCGATCGCGAGAATCCAGAGGGCCCAGACGGGTTTTCCAGCGATCAGGCCGAGTGAGAGGATGATCACTCGCTCGGGGCGGGCAAGCAGGCCAACGGATGCGCTCCAGCCAGCGGCTTCAGCCCGGGCGCGGGCATAGCTGATCATCAGCGCGCCGGTAGCAGCCGCGAGCGAAAGTAGCGCTGAGGTTTTCCATTCGTCGGTTCCCAGAAGGTAGTAGAGAACGCCGAAATACACGATGATTTCGGAGTAACGATCGATGGTTGAATCAAAGAATCCGCCAAATTTGCTGATCTTGCCCGTGGCTCTGGCGACCGATCCGTCCAGTACATCGAATCCGCTGGAGAAGAGCAATAGCACGCCGCCAACCCGGATGTTTCCCGAGGCGATGACGACAGCGACAACGACGTTCAGGAGCAATCCGAACAGCGTCATCATGTTGGGAGTGAGGCCCAGACCCCCGAGCCATCGGCCCACGACAAGCATCCGGGCTCTGGCCCATGTACCGAGGCGCTCAGATATCACAGTCTTACCTGCTGAGTTGTGGCAGGAATGGTGGCCTTGAGACAGCCCATATACACATCGATGATGCGAGCGGCGACTCGCGGCCACGCGTAATGCTCGGCAGTCCGACGGCCAGAGAGGCTGAGGCTCTGGCGGAGCGAGGAATCAGAAAGAAGACGCACCACCGCAAGCGCTATGGCGGTCGAGTCGCGAGGTTCTACAAGCAGACCATCCTTTTCGTGACTGATAACGCCTGCATAGCCCGGGATCTGGCTGGCAACCACTGGCTTGAACGTTGCCATTGCTTCCAGGAGCACGATGCCGAAACTCTCCCCATGAATCGAGGGGGCACAAAAGATGTCACAGCTGGCGTAGTAACGCGGGAGGTCGTCTTTTGATACCTCGCCGACGAACTCGACACCACGGATCAGATACCGGCTGATCAAGTCCTGAAACTTGCTTCGATCACCTGGTCCCACGACCGTCAGACGCGTGCCGGGAAACTGCTGTTGAATCATTGGCATGGCGCGCAACAGGTACTTGAATCCTTTGCGGGCTTCGTTGAATCGGCCCACAAAAAGAAGGTGAGGATGTCCGTCGCTATGCCATGGAAATGGCTCGACCTCCTGCGAATATCGGTCGATGTCAATTCCGTTTGGGATCACTTTGTAGGGGCCCGGAAAATACTGCTTAATGATCTGTTGCGCGGGTTCTGAAACGCATATCCGGCTGTGAAGCCTGCTCATCAGCAGTCCGAAATAGGGCTTGAGCATGGAATACCATGGATTGGTGGCTCGCGCAGCGTGGAACGTCGCTACGTTCACGCTGTGAGAGTTCAGTAGCACGATGTATGGCAGCAGCGGTGTAAGCGGCTCATGGAGGTGCACGACGTCGAACTGCTCTTTCACCATGATGTGCTTCACTGCATTGTAAAGCGTTACGTCGAACATCAACCGCGCTTGTGAGCCATTTGCTGGTATGGGAATCGGTCGACCGACGCCGTAGAAACCAGGATGCACTTCGAGGCCGCCACCCTTTTCCGACCTGGGTGCGAGGGTGACTATTTCGTGGCCCATCCGCTCAAACTCCTGTTGGAGATGATGAATGTGCTGCCCAACGCCGCCTGGGTGTGTGATGTCGTATGGAGTGACCTGTGCGATCTTCACCAGATGTTCATCAGACCTGATCTATGAGTTATCGTGCGTGCTTTTCACTTGTACGTTTCGCGGCTTACGGGGACGTGTGCCTTCCCACAAGTTTCGATGATAGCAGACCCAGTATCTTCTCCTTGATCACGATGCATGTTCGGTGGCCAGGATTTCCGCAAAATGACACGCCACCCGATGGCTTGAGGTTAGCTGACGAAGCATGGGCTCTTCGATCGAACACTTGTCCTTTGCGAACTGACATCTTGTGCGGAATCGGCAACCCGAAGGAGGATCGACAGCGCTGGGTGGATCGCCCTCGAGGATGATGCGGTTCCTGCGCCGCTTGGGATTAGTAACGGGCGCAGCGGACAGCAGCGCCTTCGTGTAAGGATGAAGTGGCGTCGAGAAAAGCGAGCTCGTAGGTCCGGTCTCGACGATCTTGCCGAGATACATCACTGCAACCTGATCGGCGATGTGGCGTACGACCCCCAGATCGTGGCTGATGAACAGGTACGAAAGACCTCGTTCGGATCGGAGGGTATCGAGCAACTGGAGGATCTGGGCCTGCACCGAAACATCGAGTGCGCTGACCGGTTCATCGGCAACGATCAGTTCGGGGTTTACGGCAAGTGCGCGCGCAATGCCCACTCTCTGTCGTTGGCCTCCTGAGAGCTCGTTCGGATAGCGCCCGCGATGAACCTTGCTGAGACCGACCGTTTCCAGGAGCTCTTCCACAACGTAGCGACGCTTTTCGCGGGGAGCGATGTCATGGAACGCTACCGCCTCTTCAAGGGTCTGACCAACGGTCATGCGCGGATTGAGTGAAGAGTTGGGATCCTGGAAGACTATTTGCATCTGCCGGCGGCGGCGGCGGAGCTCGCCAGCATCGTCCGGGTTGATCTTTTCACCGTTGAGCCGTACTTCACCGGCAGTTGGTCGCTGGAGGAACAGCACACAACGACCAGTCGTGCTTTTGCCACAGCCGCTTTCGCCTACGAGGCCAAGCGTTTCGCCTCGCTGGATCTCGAAATCGACCCCGTCGACAGCCTTTACTGCTCGGGAGGACTGACCCTGGATCCGCTGAGCGAAACTCCGGCGCATCGGAAAATACTTCTGAAGCCCCGAAACTGAAAGCAATGGTGAATTGTCCAGGATTTCAAGCGATTGCTCAGTGTCGGGCTTCATGTTGACTGCTCGATTTTCGGTTCAGCCGAGTGGTTCACACTGAATTTGCCGGTGTCCGCGAAATGGCAGGCGGCGCTGTGGCCAAGTCTGATCGATCGAAGGGCCGGTTGGTCGCGCAGGCAGACTGGCTCAGCGAACTGACACCGAGGATGGAAGGAGCAGCCTGGCGGCGGGAAGATCAGATCTGGTGGTGATCCAGGGATCGGAATGGGAGCAGCGGAATTTTCGTCCGCGCCGGGTACGGCATTGATCAGGCCAATGGTGTAGGGATGTTGGGGGGCATCGAAGATCGTTTCGACGGGCCCCTCTTCGACAATTCTGCCAGCGTACATGACCGCAACTCTGTCACAGAACTCGGAAACAACGCCAAGATCGTGGGTGATCAGGAGCATGCTCATTCCGGAGTCTTGCTGCAGCCTTCGCAAGAGATCGAGGATTTGGGCCTGGATCGTCACATCCAGCGCCGTGGTTGGCTCATCGGCGATGAGGAGATCCGGGTTGGAGGATAGGGCCATCGCGATCATGACACGCTGGCGCATTCCTCCCGACAGCTGATGCGGGTAGGCGTCGAACCGTTCGGATGGGTTGGCAATGCCGACCATCCGAAAGAGCTCGACCGCGCGAGCTCTTGCTTCGGATCGACCGACTCGCTGATGAAGGCGGATGGCTTCGGCAACCTGTTCTCCGGCGGTGTAGACCGGATTGAGAAAGGTCATGGGATCCTGGAAGATCATGCCAATGCGGCCACCACGTAATTTCTGCATCTCGCGGTCTGAAATGGTGACAAGGTCCTGGCCGTCGAAGATAATGGAGCCGCCTGCGATTTTGCCGGGAGGGGATGGAACGAGGCGCATGACGGCGCGGGCAGTGACGCTCTTGCCCGAGCCGGACTCACCAACCAGTCCGACGGTTTCACCGGTGGAAATGGTGAGGTCGACTCCATCGACTGCACGGGCATAGCCGAGCCTGGTAAAAAAGTGAACGCGGAGCTGGTCGAGACGGAGTAATTCGCGAGATCTCGTCATTTGTCCGCCTGACGGGGATCGAGAACATCGCGCAGGCCGTCGCCAAGCAGATTGAAGCCCAGTACCGCGATCACAATTGCCAAGCCGGAGAATATCGCGACATGTGGAGATGTCAGGAGCACCGCCCGGCCATCGCTGAGCATGGTTCCCCAGTCGGGAGTTGGCGGTTGTATGCCCAGGCCAAGAAATGAAAGTGCAGCGATGTCGAGCATTGCGTAGGCGAGATCAAGCGAAGACACGACGATCACTGGTGACACACAGTTGGGCAAAATGTGCCGGAAGATGATTCGCCACTGGCCATAGCCCATCGCCTGAGCGGCTTCGGTGTACACCATCTCTTTTTGAACGAGCGT
>JBGTJM010000139.1:0-2659 GCA_041745115.1 Thermomicrobiales bacterium | reverse complement strand
TCAGGTTCTACTGTCACACCAGAAACCGGATCGCCGGACTCATCCAGGGCCAGAGGTAGAAAGGTGGACTCGTATGTCCTCGAGCTGCCGGACGATTCCAGCGTTATCGCAACGGTGCGAACGCGATCGATTGCAGAGGTGGGCCCTCTCACTACTACCGTATCGATGGTCGGTGCAACATTGACACTTCGCATGCTGGATGCGTCCAGGTCGGCAACGATGACCTCCAGCGGAAACTCGCGCGTTGTTGCCACCTCGATGGTGATTCCGAGCGTCGATGGTTGAGCGCTGGCTCTCCAGATGTCCTCAGGGACTTCAACGTTGACTGGAATGGAGTAGGTACCAGGAGCGTCCACAGCCTCAAGATCTGCTGTGGCGCGGACCTGATTTGCCGAGACAGCCTCTACTATCGATTCGGGTCCCGAAACCTGGACCTGCACATCAGCAGAACTATTGACGATCACCAGATCCGGCGAAAGGTTGATGGGAGACACTGTGACTGCACTAAATGTGCGAGCCGTTTCGGGGTCTCGAAGCGTCGTGACCCACGCCCACAGAATCAAGGCGAGGCCAACCGAGGCCAGGAGTCGCAGAATTGCACCTCTGGATGCCGATCTGGAAAACAGGGTGCTCATACCGACTGATTAGTGCTGGCAGGACTTTGCTGGCCAGCTTCAACGGTCTTCGAGCGGTCCCTGAGTCGGCGATGGCGCCCCAGCTCACCGGTAGGCAGATGGAATTTTCCGTTGGAACCAGAAGGCCGGGTGCTTTCGCGGTCGAGCCTCATGAGGGTGCGAAGCACCCGGCGCAACCGATCCTGATCGAGATCTCGAATGAGTCGGCCGTTGTGAGCCACGGCGATCTTTCCTGTTTCCTCAGACACGATGACGGCAAGTGCGTCTGAATCTTCGGTTACGCCAATTCCCGCGCGGTGGCGCGTACCCAGTTGGCTGGACGCGGAAATGTTGTCGGTGAGTGGAAGCACAACGCTCGAGGCCATAACCTTGTCGCCGCGTATGAGGGTAGCGCCGTCATGCAACGGGGTATTTGGAAAAAAGATGTTGATCAGGAGTTGACGGGTCAATACTGCATCTAATGGCACGCCAGTTTCGGCGTAGTCCTGCAGTCCCGTTTCGCGCTCGATGACTATCAGGGCACCATAGCGAGTGCGGGCCAGTTGCCCAGCGGCCCTGGCTATTTCGTCAACGGCCTGTTCGGAGACTTCATCCGTGCTCGAAGAGAGCGGGGCGCGAAGCCATTGCCCGGTGTGGCCAAGCTGCTCGAGGGCTCTTCGCAACTCTGGCTGGAAGATGACCGGGATCGCGATTATCAACGCAGGCCAGGTTCTCGCAAGCAGCCAGTTCAGAGTGGAGAGCTCAAATACAGTAGCGAGGATGTAGCCGATGGCCAGGAAAATGATTGCGCCTCGTAGAAGGAGGGTTGCGCGAGTTCCCTGAGCTACACTGAGCAGCCAATAAATGATGAGCGTAACAACGGCGATATCAAGGATCGACCGGAGGCTCCCAAATTGAGAAAGGAGCCATTCGATTTCCGGCATTTTCGACGAGTCCCGTTCACGATGGAGGTTCGACCTGTTGGAATTCTATCATTACGTCGGTCGATGAAACGTTAGCGAAGCGCGATATCTGCAACCATTCACCGCCGCGGTTTTGAGCGAGCGGGTCCCAATCTGAAATCCTCACCTTCGATGAACACGTACCTTGATAACCTGGTGTCAAGCAATCGGGACAGCATGCGCTGCTCGATGCGCCCGAAGTCCTGATTTGAGGTAATAACCGTCGGGAGCTGCTCATTGTACCGATGATTGATGAGCTGATAAAGCTTTTCCCGAGCCCAGGGAGTCGTCTGTTCCGTTCCCAGATCGTCGAGCACGAGCAAATGGGCATTTCTGATCTGCTGAAACCGCTCATCGTACGCGACGCCACTTGTCGGATCAAAGGTTGCCCGGAGTTGATCGAGCAAATCCGGGACGACGCGAAAGTAGACCCCTACCTGTTTTTGCTTGAGAATTTCATTGGCAATGGCAACGGCAAGATGGGTCTTGCCGACGCCGCAATTGCCGTGGAAAAAGATCCACCCTTCGGGATTTCCTGCATACTCCGCAGCCGCATCGAATGCCTCCCTGAGACCCGAGACTGAGCTGTCGAATGTGTCAAAGGTGAGATCGTCCATTGAGTGGAGCTGCGACAGCTCCATGAGTTGTTCAGCAACTCGAGTTTCCCGTTCCCTGACCAGGCATTCACAGGGAAAAAGCCGGCCAAAATTCGGGTGCCCTGGATCGACATCGACTCGAAGCCAGTGTCGATCCTTGCAGATTTCACACTTGTATGTTTCTTGCTCGCTCGAGATATCGTCCGTCACCGTATTGATCGGTATCGAGAGACCCTGCAACACTTCTCCGATGCTTTTCATCGTTCACCTCAGCCATTGTTTGTCCGCCGTGGCCGTCTGCTTTCCAGTTTTCCAGAACGCGCTGAATGTATCGCCACTGGCGCCTGTTGTAGTTCACCGCCTCTCGAATCGCATCGTGAATCCACTCGACCGGATAGATTTCCACGGCCATTCGAATCTGATCGACAATAAGCGGCGTCAGGATGCCGATATTCTCTTCGTATGTTGCGTAAACTGACGCTGCCTG
>JBGTJM010000138.1:0-1761 GCA_041745115.1 Thermomicrobiales bacterium | reverse complement strand
GGCCGGCGCCTCGGTCGCCGTCAACTACCATGATCCTGGTCAGCTCGAGCTCGACCGCAACAATGTCGAGGATGCCGCTGAGGTCGTGGCAACCATTGCCAGCAACGGTGGCAGAGCCGTCGCAGTCGAGGCTGATGTCTCGAACCAGGCTGCGGTCGATCGGATGGTTGCGGACACCGTTCAGGCCTATGGTGCGCTCGATATCCTGGTCAACAACGCCGGAATATGCCCATTTCACGAGTTCCTGGACATGCCGCTCGAACTCTGGCAGAAAGTCATGGACGTCAACCTCACCGGCGTTTTTCTTTGCTCTCAGTCCGCAGCCCGCCAAATGGTCGATCAGGGCAATGGAGGCAGGATCATTTCCATCAGCTCGATCAGCGCCATGGTTGGCGGCGGTCGCCAGACCCATTACACGCCCACCAAAGCGGGCGTTCACTCCCTCATGCAGTCGCTCGCCATCGTGCTGGGCCCGCACGGCATCACGTGCAATTCGGTCGCGCCCGGAGCCGTAGCCACGGACATAAATAAGGAAGACTTCGCGGAGACCGGCAAGCTCGACTACTTCAAGACCAGAGTTCCGGCTGGCCGCGTCGGCGCACCCGACGACATCGCCGGGCCCGTCGTATTCCTCGCCTCCGATGCCGCCCGCTACGTAAACGGCGCCCAGCTCCTCGTCGACGGAGGCATGTTCGTCAACCTGCAGTAGTCACAACGTGATGGGCGGGTACATGAGTTGGACGACCGATAGGGCTAGTCGGCCCGCTTCACAGAGGAAGTGTCACCAGGGTTGGTTCAATATAGGGAGCAAACGCCGGATCAATTCTGGTCATAAGATCGACCTTTCGGCCACTCAGGCGGGAGAGCTCGGCTGCCAGATCCATCTGTCGAAAAAGCGGTACATTCCTGTCGAACGCAACGATCAGGTCGATGTCACTGTCTGGCCGATCCTCGCCACGAACAGTGCTGCCGAACAGCTCTGCGTCGACCACCCCAAATCGCCGTAAAGTCGCCATAAACTCGGCAGATATTGATGGTGGAATGTCCGTGGAACCAGATGCTGCTGAATGATATGAGTGGCTCATAGCACCTGAATTATACGTCTCCTCGGCAGCGACGCCGTGCAGATTCAGCGTTTCGCCTGAGCAGCCTTTTGAGTAGTAATTGCGGCCCATAGTGGTGCCACAAACAAATCGTTCCTGATTCTGGCGGTAACTGACTGGGCGTTGACTCGAACGATGAGTTGAGTAGACAAGGCCGCTCACTTCGGAACGCCAACCCAGTCGAATTGATGCACAATGCCGCCAAGGAGGAAGTACCCATGACCCGACCCATCGACCCCATCGTCGACATCCGTACCTACCTGCCACTCTCGGGCAAAGAGGGCGGCGACTATCATGGCCGCACCGAAGGCCACTGGATCGTCGACTCCGTCATCTCCAACCCGATGTCCGTCTATCCCGAGTACAAGCAATCTCGCCTCAGCTGGGGCATCGACGCGATCGGCGGCCTGGTAGTCGAGATCGAAACCGCCAGCGGCAAGACCGGTGTCGGAATCACCCACGGCGGCGAAGCGGGCGCCTACATGATCAACAAGCACTTCCGCAGGTTCCTGATCGGTTCCGATCCCCGCGACGTCGAGCGCATCTGGGACCAGCTTTGGCGAGCATCCCTCTACTATGGAAGAAAGGGCATCACCCTCTGCGCCATCAGCGCGGTCGATCTGGCCCTCTGGGACCTCTGTGGCAAGCTGCGCGACGA
>JBGTJM010000137.1:0-6517 GCA_041745115.1 Thermomicrobiales bacterium | reverse complement strand
CGCGAGATCTGGGCTTGGCTGGTATGGGAAGCACACATGCGTCATCGTGCCGGGACACGGTTCGTGGGTGATGCTCGGAGAGATTCTCCTGGACGTCGATATCGAGGCCACATCTTCTATCGACAAGAATTGTGGGCGATGCTCGATCTGCATCGACCGATGTCCGACTGGCGCTATCGTCGGTCCATACGTTTTGGACACGCCTCGATGCCTTTCGTTCCAGACAATCGAGCAGCGGGGACCGATCCCCGTTCCCTTGCGTGCTCATCTGGGCGACTGGGTGTTCGGGTGTGATGTGTGCCAGGATGTTTGCCCATACACCGGTGCGGCGGCGGAGGTCATCGACGGAGATTTTGCGCCAAGAACCATCGAGAATGCATTTCCGGCCCTGCAGTGGCTGCTTTCGATGCCGGAAGAAGCGTTTCGTTCGACGTATCGGGGAACGGCTGTGCTCCGAACCAAGCGGCGGGGACTGGCCAGAAACGCTGCCGTGGCGCTGGGAAATGACCGGTCGGATGTGGCGTCAGATGCACTTGCGAATGCGCTGGTCGATCATGACGAACCGCTGGTGCGTGGCCATGCTGCATGGGGATTGGCGGAGATCGGGGGCGGCACGAACCGCCGAAAGCTTTTGCAAAGCCTTTCGGTGGAAGCTGATGAGTATGTCGTGAGCGAGATTCAGGACGCCCTCAACCGACTATGACAGACGTTCGATTGCCGGCGGCGTGCGTGTGATGAACTCGAGCACCGCTTGCTGAGTTGGCAGCGCAGTCTGAGCGCCAATGGCGGTGGTGGACAGTCCCGCGACAACTGATGCAAAACGAAGGGACTCCTCGATGGGTGATCGCTTTGCCAGCATAAAGGCGAGCGCACCTGCAAAAGCATCGCCGGCGCCTGTCGTGTCGATTGGCGAAACCCTGGCTGCCCGGGCCTGCCATATCTGATCTCGGGTTATGCCCACTGCACCCTCGTCTCCCTGGGTTATGACGGCCAAACGGAGATTCGATCCAACCATCGAGCGCTGGAGCTGTCTCGCCGCGTCGTGATCCGAGGAGGCGTCGAGCAACGCACGTGCATCGCGGGATGATCCGACGACAGCGTCGACACGAGCCAGGATTTCATCCGTGAGCGAGGAGTCTCGATCCAGGTATGTGAGCGTTCCAAGAAGGGTTGCGCCTGGCCGTGTATGGACTGGCAAGTCGATGAGAAATCGATAGAGATCGAGATCGTCAACATCGATGAGGCAGGTGTCAGCGCCGAAGAGGGATTCGATGTCGATTTTCATGCCCCGTTGCGGCCGGGCTCCCTGTTTCCAAAAGATTGTTCGTTCGCGGGAAGCACGAGAGACGATAAGTGTCGTTACGTCGGTTTCGCGATTCGGATCCCGGCCAACAGACTGCAGCGAGAGCCCCTCGGACTCCAGCATGTTAGCCAGCCTGTCGCCTTCTGCATCTGCACCAATCCTGGTGGTCAGGGCGACTTCGGCTCCCAAACGGTGGGCTGCGACGGCGCTGTTGGCGGTGGTGCCGCCGGGAAGCTGAACTGAGTCAAGAACGAAGGCGCAGCCACTCTCGACAGGATAGGAATCGGCTTCGAGAATGGTGTCCAGGCTCGCGATGCCTATTGCTGAGATCTTCACCCGGGTAGTCATCGCCTAGTCCTGGAGACAGCTGATTGTTCAGCAAACACCGTGCGTCCATCCTGTGCTCCGTAGTATCGCTGACATTGGACTCCCCATTTGGCCAGCCTGATAGGCGAACGCCTGTCAGCCTTCTGTCTGAGCTTCTGCCGAGCCAAATTGCTGGTGAAGTAGGATAGGGTCGCAGAACATGACGCTTGAGGGTGATCTGCGGATTGAAGGTGAAAGGAGAGCCTGTGGACGTTGCGATCATGATTGAAGGTCAGCAAGGACTGAACTGGCCAAGATGGAAGCGGCTGGCAGTCGCAGCCGAGGAGATGGGTTTTGCCGGTCTCTACCGTTCCGATCACTTTACGAACCCTACAGGACCTCATCTTGATGCGCTGGAACTCTGGATTTCGTTTGCCTATCTGGCATCGAACACCAGCCGTATCGAGTTTGGTCCAATAGTGTCACCCGTTTCGTTTCGAAACCCGGTCGTGTCTGCCTGGTCCGCCGCGGCAGTCGATGATCTCTCCGGTGGTCGATTCCACATTGGATTGGGAGCGGGCTGGCAGGAGCGAGAGCACGTCTCCTACGGATTCAATTTGCTCGAGCTCGACGATCGATTCCAAAGATTCGAAGAGGGGATTCAGGTCGTATCGAAACTGCTCAAGAGCGATGAACCGAGTAGCTTTGACGGACGGTTCTTCTCGTTGAGCGATGCATTGCTTTTGCCGCGACCTGCTCGGAAGGGTGGCCCGCCGATTGTGATTGGCGGAAATGGACCCAAGCGAACTCTGCCGCTTGCGGCTCGCTATGCTGATGAATGGAATGCGGTGTATGCAACACCTGAGCGATTCGCGGAGCTGAGCAGTCTTCTGGACGACTATGCCAGGGCGGAAAGCCGGGAACCAGGAACCATTAAGCGCACGCTGATGCACCGTGTGATCGTTGGAAAGAACGAGGCTGAGATCGGGCGGAAGACAGAAGGTCTTGATTTCGAATCCGCCAACGAGCGAGGCGTCGTAATCGGAGAGCCGGGACTCGTCGTCGAGAAGCTGAAGGCGTTCGAGTCGGTCGGCGTCACGCGAGTGATGGCGCAGTGGCTGGACATGGACGACATCGATGGACTGGAGTTGCTGGCTGCTGAGGTACTGCCTCACCTTGCCTAGCGCGAAGCCAGCCGACGATGCCAGGTGGGTCGATTCGAGATTGTCGTTTTGCCAGTGGCTCGGTTCCCAGCCTGAGCGGTTGTGGGCAGCAGGCCACTGGCAAGCAGCGCTAGAACCGCAACAGCGAGCGCCAAGCCGAAGAGACGGTCGAATCCCCACTGGGACGCGATCCAGCCCGCTGCGACGCCTGAAACGGTCACAAGACCCATGATGATGTTCGATAGCTCTGTGAAGGCATTCGCTTTCGCACTTGAAAGCGAGGAGATTAGCGCGTAGCTGCCAACGACCACTGCGGCGGTGGCTGCTCCGACGAATCCGAACGCGACAACGATCAGCCAGTGAAGGGTGCTAGCGTCGTAACCCCGCTCGCTGTAGGTTGATGAGGCCTGAACGTAGGGAATCGAGATGATGATGAGTGGCGGGATTGTCTTGCACACGGCCCCAAGTTGCAGCATGGCCTTGGGGAAGACTCGCTGGTCGAACATTCGCCAGAGCACCAGGACTGTTGCAGCCGACGCTCCGATTGCGGCAATGCAATACCCCAGGTAGGCGAGATCCATTTCGAGCTGGCGGAGCGCAAAGATGACAATGAATACGTCTGCGGCAGCGGCGAGACCGAGAATCGCTCGAAAAGTCACGAATCGCCAGAATGCCCTGATGCTTCTGGCGTGGGCCGGCGTACCCCCTGTTGAGCTTTTTGCTCTTGGCATCGTGCCGCCCACTTCTCTGATGCCAAGCACGAAGAACGCCGCTGCCGACAGCGCTGCGGCGGATGCAACAAAGAGATGCGCAAAGCCTCGTTCAGTAGTTATGGCCGTATCGCCGAGAAGCCTGGCAGCCGTGATGCCAGAGAGTATGACCAGGGTGGCACCACCGATCGACCGAATAGAAAACGTGAACTGGCGGTCTGCGGGATCGAGAGCTGCTCGGGTGAGCAGGCTTGAGGCGGCAGATGAAAATCCGCTCGCCAGAGAAAACGCAGAATATGCCAGCAGGAATGACCTCAGTCGATCAGCGGCGACCACATTTTCCTGAAAGGCGATGTAGGCAATCAGCGCCATCATTGCCGCACGAATTACATGGCTCGCGAACGCCCATGGCAGGCGCCGGCTCCGTCTCGAGACAGTCCGGCTCCCCAGAAGAAATCCAAGTTGCCAGAGCCCCACTCCCAGTGCCGGCAGAGCCCCAATCATCGTCAGGCGGTCGTCCAGGAGACTTACGTATGCGGTGACGACGACCAGGTAGACGGCAAAACCTTCACCAAATGCGCCAAGCAGGCCAGACATGAGGACAGAAAGCCGATGTCCAGGAATCCCGCTTCTCCTGGGCTCTTGGCGTAGCTCGGCTCCTGGCAAATCGAAACTCTCCGCAGTGTCTGACAGTGGATTAAGTGCTAAAGGGGCGTTGGCACCCAACCGAACAGAGTATAGCCGTCAAAGAGCTTGATTCCGCAGCGACACGCGCGTCTTCTCGGTTGGGGATCGCCGATGAAGTTGGACTGTAGACAACCAGCGCTGTTCGGCATGGGATCGAACAGGCGGTTCGGGTGATATTCTTGCTTGTCGCCTCGAAAAGTCGAGCTGCGAAGCCCATCCTGTCGTCCTGACGGGAGAGTCAAACCGCGATGCAGACTACCCGAATCCGCTCACCCCAAAAGTCACATTTACTGAGTCGTTCGTTGCCAGAGGTTCAACGAAAGCATTCCGGCCTGATTCTGGCTTTGACAATTGCGCTGGACATTGTGGTGCTCTGGCTGGCGTTCTGGTCGGCATACGAAATCAGGTACGGATTTGAGATTGGTGGCTCCGTGTTTCCGTGGGATCGTCAGGATTTCTCGGCCTTTTATGGCCGGGTGGCGTTGTTTGCCGCGATTTCCATCGTGCTGTTCGGAATCCGGGGAATCTACAGACTCCCCAAATGGACAACCTTGCTGGATGAATTCATGTCCATCGCCGGAGCGGTCACGGTGGCAATGGGCGTGGTCATCCTGTCGAACTACCTGTCGCAGTTCAATCCTTCTCGCCTGTTGTTTGTCTATGCGTGGTTCCTGGCGATGGGGTATCTGCTGATCGTCAGAATGTTGCGTCGCCTGGGGCGTGAGGCGCTCTGGGCTCGCTCGATAGGGGTGGAGCGAGTACTTGTCATCGGATCAGGAGATGTTGGTCGAAGAATCATTCAGTCGATCCATGCGGCGCCCGACGCTGGTTTGCGAGTGGCGGGTTTTCTGGCAGAGCAGGGTTCGCCCGGAACGATGATAGTGGGGTCGGAGCAAGGAGTAACGCAGGCGCACCGATTGGGGGTTTATGGCGACTTGCCCCAGGTCTTGCATCGGTACAGCATCGATCAGGTGATCATTGCCGTAAATGCACGTCAGCACGACAAGATGATGCAGCTGATCGATGAGTGCCGATTGGAAGGCGTACCGTTTCAGATTGTGCCGGACCTGTTGCAGCTTTCGCTCGACCGGGCGGCGCTGACCGAGTTCGCTGGTATTCCACTTCTCGGCACCAGGCAAACATCGATCACGGGTGGCGATGCGAGAACCAAGCGCGCATTCGATCTTGTAGCAACGCTCGTGATATTGCTCGTTACTCTTCTGCCGTTTTCGCTGGCATACGCGATTTCAACGAGACGATCGGGCGTTCGACTGAATCGTCTGGAGCGAGTTGGCCGAAACGGCCGGCTCTTTGATCGCTTTCGATTCAGTGCAGAGCCGTCGTTCGAGACGGACGCTGAGGCAGACCCGGACGAAGCTGCTCACCCTGGAAGTGTCCCGGCCCAAGCAGAACCAGCTCTGGCAACCTGGGTGGCCGGCTACCCGGCACTATGGAATGTGCTGCGTGGGGAGATGAGCCTGGTGGGACCGTTGCCTCACTCCCGGGCAATGGTCGCGCAGTATGAGACCTGGCACCGGCAGCGTCTCAGGTCGACACCTGGGATCACCGGGCTCTGGCGAGTCTACCGACGATCCGACCTGACGTTTGATCAGATGGTTCGCCTTGACCTTTACTATGCAGAGCATTGGTCAATCTGGCTCGATGTGAAGATTTTGTTGCGATCGACCTGGCGATCGAGGAGACGTGCCGATGGAGGTCAATGAGCCGACCAGCGCTCAGATGGTCGATGGATCGGATCCGCCTCCGTTGATCGATACCGCAAGAGTGCTCGATGCGGTGAGGGATCGATGGTGGCTGGTTGTTCTGGCGCCAGCGATTGCTCTGATCACGTTCGCAGTCTGGATGCGTTTCGAACCCTACAGTACGACTGTGAGAGCCGTGGTCGTGATTCCTGGCGACACTGAGATTCCCGGGAATGCTGAACGCCCGGAGCTCATGGTTCTGGACGATCTGCCGCTATTCGTGAATTCTCGAGCGTTTGCTGCCGGGGTTCATGCCAGTTTGCAGCGTTCTGATCTCGGTGTCGAAGCCGTACAGTCATCACTCGATGGCCGCCGCTACAGTCGAGTTCTGACGGTGACGATATCGGCTGACAACCGCGAAGAGGTCAGCGACATTGCGGACGCGGTGGCTGACTCGTTGGCTGGTCTGGTCAACGAGTACCTGGTTGGCGACGATGGTGCCCCGGCGACGGTGCGCATCATCGATCCACCGGGTGAGCCTCAGCGAAACTGGGAAGACGCTGTTCTGCAGGGAATGGTTGTGGTGGTGACTGCACTACTGATGGGCGTAGCTCTTGCTGCGATGGCGGGATCCCGAAATCACAC
>JBGTJM010000136.1:0-3353 GCA_041745115.1 Thermomicrobiales bacterium | reverse complement strand
TGGAGCCGTTCGAGACATCATCGAGGGTGCACTCGAGCGCGCCGAAGCGATGGTGCTTGACAAGCGGGAGCAACTGGATGCCTTGGTTGCCAGCCTCCTTGATAAAGAAACCCTTGATGCAACTGAGGTAATGGCGATTCTTGGTCCGAGACCAGAGGACCCGTACAGAACGCCGACGGAGCCCGCAAACGGTGTGCCGGAGAGTGTAGTAACGGTGCCGGAGGTCGAGGTCGAGGTTCAGCCAGGGGATTAGCCGCGTTCAAACCTGCCGACTTCCTGGAGCATTGACTCGATTGATGATGAGGATGGCTGACCGCTGCTCACGAACCAATTGTTCGGCTTTCTGGACGCCGGCTTTGACTCGCTTCAGACCCGCAGGTTTGGACGCTGGCCAGAACTGAGTCCGCATTTTTGAGTTGAAAAGCGCGCGAAGACGCAGTCTACGCGCTCGGAAACCACGAACGCCGTGGATACCTCAAGACTGCACCGTGGCGGTATCAGTGCAAATTGGTGCAACCCGACCGCTGTGCTCGTTGCTGCATACTTCAGCAAGCAGGGAGTATGTATCCCGCGAAGACGCAATCTGGAGAACTACCCGTGAGCACTGCCAAAGCTACGTTCGCCGAGGATAGCCAGTCATTGTCAACGGAAGAGACCGAGGCGCTCCAGGAGGTTGAGCGTCGTGTGCTTTGGCTTGCGACTCAAATGATCCATCATGCCAATAACGTGCGGCCAAATACGGACGGGTCCAAGGTTGGCGGGCATCAGGCATCGTCCGCCTCGGTGGTCACGATACTCACAGCTCTCTATTTTCACTTTCTGCGGTCGGGTGACAGGGTCTCGATCAAGCCGCACGCTTCGCCTGTTTACCATGCCGTGCAGTATCTCCTTGGCAATCTCGATCGGCACTATCTGACCACACTGAGAGAGTTTAAGGGGCTCCAGGCCTACCCCAGCAGAACAAAAGATCCGGATCCGGTGGATTTTTCGACTGGATCGGTTGGGTTGGGCGCCGTCGCCCCAGTGTATGCCGCTCTTGCATCGCGCTACAGCGAATTGCATTTCGGTGATGTGCGATCGAACCGCTTTGTCGCGCTCATCGGAGACGCTGAGCTCGATGAAGGCAACGTCTGGGAAACGGTTGCGGAAGAAGCAATCCGCGGCCTGAACAACGTCATCTGGGTAATCGACCTCAATCGACAAAGCCTTGACCGGGTGATACCTGGGGTGCGCGCAGACCGGCTGAAAGCACTCTTTGCGGGAGCGGGCTGGAGCGTCTTCGAGGCGAAGTATGGCAGCCGGCTGACGGCGGCGATGACTGGTGCAAACGGCGAAGCATTGCGTCAGAGAATCGACGAGATGAGCAACGAGGAGTATCAATCGCTCATTCGTGTTCCCGACGGGACTGAATTGCGAAAGCGGCTGACCGCTGTCGCTGACGTGAAGTACCGCCGAGCGATAGCGGCTTCAGTCAAGTCGATCCCAGACAATGAGCTCCGAGATGTCATTGCCAATCTGGGCGGCCACGACCTTCCAAGTCTGATCGAGGTCCTCAATAAGGCAGACGCCGTTGAGGACGCTCCTGCCGTTGTGTTCGCTTATACCGTTAAAGGTTTTGGACTCCCCTTCGCAGGGGATCCACTGAACCACTCTCAACTGCTCACTCAGGCGCAGATGGACGCGCTTTGCATCGATCTTGCTGCTGATGCCGATGATGTCTGGGCCGCTTTGCCCCCCGACAGCGCTGCTGGCCGAGTCGTAAGTGCTGCTGTGTCCCGGCTGAAAGAGGAGCCCCGCGATTCGAAACTGCTGGACGTTTCTGCGATTCCGGTCAGTCTAGACACCCGCCACCCAGGCTCTACGTCGACCCAGGAGTCGCTCGGCCGGACACTGGCCCGCCTGGCGGAGTTCGAAGAGGTCCGCGACCGAGTTGTCACCATGTCGCCAGATGTGGCGACATCGACCCATCTCTCGGCCTGGATCAACAAGACAGGTGTCTTCGCGATGGAAGCTGCGACCGAGTTCGACTCGGGTGCTCAGCGGATGTTGAAGTGGAATCCGAGCCCGGCCGGGCGTCATATCGAACTGGGTATCTCTGAGATGAACCTGTTCATGGCGCTCGGCCAGTTTGGTTTGTCCTATGAGCTCACGGGACAGCACCTCATTCCGATTGGAACCGTGTACGACCCGTTTGTCTGTCGCGGTCTCGACGCGCTGATCTACAGCCTCTACACCGGCTCGAAAATGATCTTCGCCGGAACTCCGGCTGGGGTTTCTCTCAGCCCTGAGGGGGGTGCCCACCAAAGCACCATAACGACTTCGATCGGGATCGAACTGCCGGATGTCGTCACCTACGAGCCGGCCTTTGCTCGCGAGGTGGAGTGGCTCCTGCTCGACGCCCTGCGGCAGTGTTGTGACCGCGACGATGGACTTTCTACCTACCTTCGATTGTCAACAAAGCCTATCGACCAATCGCTCATGCAGAATGCGCTGGAGCGGCTCGGTGAAGCTGAGTTGCAGCAACAGGTATTGGCGGGAGGCTACCGCCTGGTCGACCGCGCGAATGCACAGAACCCGGATTCGACGAATGTCGTGAACATATTCGTTGGCGGAATCATGGTTCCGGAAGCCGTCGAAGCCTCGGCGATTCTTCTCGAAGAGGGGATCAATGCCAATGTGATCAACACGACGAGTACTGATCGCCTGTTCTCCGATTTGCGGGAAGGCAGAAGGATGCAGTTGAGGAACGCCCGCGCGGATTTGCATCTTGGCCATATTGAGACCTTGATTCCAGGCCATGAGCGTAAAGCCCCGATTGTGTCTATTCAGGACGGCGCCTCACACGCCATGAGCTTCCTCGGTGGCGTATTTGGTGTTCCGATTGTGCCGCTGGGAGTAGATGAATTCGGCCAGTCAGGATCCCGAGATGCTCTCTATCAGCACATGGGCATCGACGCTCACCAAATCGCCAATGCGGCAATGCTGGCTCTCGATCTTGCTGAAGAGCAGGTCGTGTGACGCTCGAACCTGCGGCAAGAAAGCACGTTCTGCGGTCATTTACCTATGGACTCTATGCTGTCAGCGCGACGTTCGACGACGAACATGGCATCTTCACGGCGAACTGGCTGACTCAGGTATCGTTTGATCCGCCCATGGTAGCGTTGTCAGTCGAACGAGAGAGTTCTACGTTGCGTCTGATCCAGCGAAGCGGCCGTTTCGCAATCAGTCCGCTGGTTGTCGGCCAGCGTGAACTAGCTGGCAGCCTTGGTCGACCCAAATCTCGAGCCGGAGACAAGTTCGCTATCGCCGGCGTGGAGTTTGTGATTACTTCGACGGGCGAGCGGGCATTTGCG
>JBGTJM010000135.1:0-2263 GCA_041745115.1 Thermomicrobiales bacterium | reverse complement strand
CGTATCCGAGCTGCTTGCTGCGATGACATCCAGGCTGGACACACTGTCCGATGGTCCGCGCGACCTCCCGGTGCGCCTGCGGACCATTCGTGCGGCAATTCAATGGAGCTACGACCTGCTCGATGCCAGTGAGCAGCGACTTCTCTCCGCGCTATCTGTCTTCGCTGGCGGGTTTTCGGTGGAGGCTGCCGCCTACGTTTCGGGATGCGACGAGGATGCTTGCAGCCACGACATTCAGAACGCCTTGATCAACCTCGCAACCCGCAGCCTTCTCCGACGCGAACGACGAACCGAATCAGCAATCCGTTTCACAATGACTGAGACAATTCGAGACTTCGGCCAGGAAATGCTAAATCGTCTCGGGGCACGGGACGAAGTGGAGCGCGCGCATGCGTCATTTTTCGTGCGCGTTGCGGAGGAGGCGGAACCGCGTCTGATGGGGCCAGATCCAATGGATTGTTTCCATGAGCTCGAGCGCGATTTGGGAAACATCAGAGCGGCCCTGTTGTGCCTGATCTCACACGATCGCCTGGAGGATGCATTGCGGCTGGCTGGGGCATTGGCCTGGTTCTGGACAGAACCACGGTATCTGAGTGAAGGTCGGGCCTGGTACCGATCACTTCTGGGCAAAGCGGACGACACCATTCCGGCTTCAGTTCGAGCGAAAGCCTATGTAGCGGCCGGGGACCTGGCGCAGTGGCAAGCCGAAACCGAAGCAGCTGAAGCCTTTCACCTTCGAGGTGCAGAGCTCCTGGAAGAAGCAGGAGAGTTTGAGAAGATGCCAGCGGTGCTGCGTGGCCTGGGCAGCGTCTCGTTGGAGCGACAGGATCTGAATCGGGCCGTCCAGCTTCTTCGCGATTCCCGGGATCTGGCTGCGCGAGCCGGCAACAGCTGGGAAGTCGCTGCGTCCACGAACCTGCTCGGCTTGACCGACCACTTACAAGGACAGATGGAGGACGCCATACAGCGTCACAGTGAAGCGGTCAGCATATGGGAGGAGATCGGAGACAACGCCCACGTCGTGGCTGCGCTGGTGTCGCTGGGACTCGCATACGTTTGGTCTGGAAGTTGCCAGCGTGCTGCGGATCAGTTCAGGCGGGCGCTGGAGCTCGCAGAAGAACAGGAAGACCGCATGCAAACATCCATATGTGTAACCGGCGCAGGGCTGATTGCGTTGCTCTGCGACGAGGATCCTGAAACCGCTATCCCAATGTTCGCAGGAGGACAGGCGATTCGAGATGATACAGGTACTCCCGTTTGGTCTGGCCTGGTCGACCGTCTGGAGGTCCACTACAGTCGTGCCCGGGCGGGTGTTGGCACTCATGCATTTGACAGGCTTTGGAATGACGGCTACCAGCTCGATCGGAACGTCCTGACTGAGTCGGCTACCTCGGTGTTTCTTCGTCAACGATCCGGAGCGTAAGAAGCGTTGGATCGGCCATTCCTGCGCAATGGGCACCATGTGTTGAGATTTCAGCCAGGTAGATCAGCTTTGCCAAGCTGATTCGCTCCCCGGGAACAAGCACCGGAATCCCCGGGGGATACGGCACGACGAGTTCCGCCGAGACTCTCCCCACCGCCATCGGCAACGGTGTCTGACAGGAGCGGGAGAAGTGCGCTTCTCTGGGGGTCATCGACATTTCACCCGGTGCGATGGCCGTTCCAACCGAACGATTCATTTCATGGTTATCCAAATGACCCCGTCCGCCGAAGTCTTTTGCAATACATGACATCGCATCCACAAGTGCGTCAATGCTGGCTCGCGTATCGCCGAGCGTGACCAGGCACACGATTCCGGTCAGGTCACTCATCTCAGGCGCGATCGCGAATTCTTCCCGCAATAGACGCTCGACTGTGAATCCGTCCAGGCCGAGATCAGCGGTGTCGATAACCAGCCGGGTGGCATCGAACTGGCTTGCTGGCAGTCCAAGACGTTCAGCGTCGATCACAGAAACGCCCGGAATTTCCCGGAGACCCGCGCGTGCTCTTGCAGCAAGCGCCATGGTCAACTCCATATGCGCCCAGCCCTGGAGGGCCATTTGGCGGCGAGTCGCGTCAAGTGACATCAGGATTGGAAAGTTTCGACTGGTGGATTGAGCAAACCTGAGGGACGATCGCAGACGATCAGCGTTAATTCGGTGGCCCTGCACCAGAAGCATCGAGCCCTGGCTAAACGCTGAGAGGGTCTTGTGCGGACTCGTCACGCAGGCGTCGGCACCAGCCTCCATTGCCGAGATCGGAAGGGATGGATGGAACGGAAGGT
>JBGTJM010000134.1:0-7127 GCA_041745115.1 Thermomicrobiales bacterium | reverse complement strand
CCAGCACCGAATCAACCTTACGCTCGTTGCGGCGCATGTAGATGCTCATGGCTTTGATTAGGTGACGCTCGATCACTTGGGCGACAGAAGATGATCGTGGCGCTCGCGGGCGGAGTCGGCGGTGCGAAGATGGCCAATGGCCTGGAAATGGCAAGCCAGGCGCCGATCACCGTTGTCGTGAACACTGCAGACGATTTTGAGCTCTTTGGATTGCGCATATGTCCTGATCTGGACACGGTGATGTACACGCTCTCCGGTCTGGCGAACCCAGTGACAGGGTGGGGAATCGAAGGAGATACTCGAGTCACTCTGGATGCTATCGAGCGGTACCTGGGCCCAGGGTGGTTCATGGTCGGAGATCAGGATGTTGGAACGCACATCGTCCGTACAGACGCTCTCAGGACGGGCCATGTTCTCTCTGCAATCACTGCGATGATGACCGAAGCGTTGGGTGTCAGATCATCGATTTTGCCGATGACCAACGACATTGTGGAAACGATCGTGGTGACTCCCGATGGGCCGTTGGCATTTCAGGACTATTTTGTGAGGCGAAAGCAGCAGGACCAGGTTGATGGCATAAGATTTAAAGGGGCCGGCTCGGCGGCTGCACTTCCTGATGCGCTGGATGCCATCGAACGCGCTGAAGTCATCGTGATTTGTCCATCTAATCCTCTGGTTAGCATCGGCCCAATCCTGGCGATTCCGGGTTACCGTGAAGCACTGAAGTCGAGTGTTGCACCGCGAATCGCAGTGAGCCCAATTGTTGGCGGAAAGGCTCTGAAGGGGCCCGCGGATCGAATGATGGCTACGACCGGACACGAGGTGTCTGCATTGGGCGTAGCGCGGATGTACGAGGGACTCATTGACGGTCTGGTGATAGACGACCAGGATCGTGGCCTTGCGGCGGAGATCGAGTCGCTCGGTATCGCTGTTCGGATCACTGATTCGATCATGAATACGATCGAGGACCGAAAGCGCCTGGGCCGGGACGTGCTCGATTTTGCGGCGACGGTCTCACGATGAGCGAGAAGGAGATTCGCAGTCAGCCGGTTGCCGTGGTGGTGCCTTTTCGATCGTTGCACAATGGGAAGACGCGCTTGGCACAAGTGCTCGATGATGCGCACAGAGAAGCGCTGAATCACGGCATGTTGAGACACGTGGTCGCAACAGCTCTGTCCGTGCGGCCCGAGGTCAGTGTGCTGGTGGTTTCGCCGGATCAGGAAGCGCTGGACAATTTGCGACGGATGGACGAGAGCATATTGACCTTACTTCAATCGCCTCGGCTGCCTGGACTGAATCCCGCACTCGATCAGGCGACGCAGGTTGCTACGAGGGCCGGAGCAACGACTGTGGTCGTCCTGCCGGCAGACTTGCCGCTCATCCGCGCATCGGATATCGAAAACCTGATTCGGCGAGATGCGCCGGTGGTCATTGCTCCGGATCGTCACCGCCTCGGTACGAATGCCCTCATGCAACGACTGGACGCCACGAGGGGCGAATTCCGATATCAGTTTGGACAGGATAGCTACTGGAAGCACATGGAGGAATCGCATCGCCTGGGACTTGATGCGGCAACGGCGGTGTCTCTGGGTGTTTCATTCGACCTGGATACGCCAGACGACCTCCTGCATCTCGGCGAGCGGCGGGTGGCGGAAATGAGTCGTATCGAGGAAGCCGCAAGCTGTGGCTAGCACTCTCACCAACGAAGTGCGGATTGTGGGATTGCCCCAACTCCCGGAAGTCGAGTCCGGTGACGACCTCGGTCAGTTCATTGCTCGTTCGATCGAGCAGAGCGGCGAGGGTCTCGTTGAAGGGGATGTGCTCGTCATTACCCATAAAGTCGTCTCCAAGTCGGAAGGTCGCCTTGTGAATTTGGGTGACGTGGATCCGTCAGAATTCGCGAAGGCGTTTGCGCGCGAGTTTGGTAAGGATCCTCGGCAGGTAGAAGTAGTGTTGCGGGAAGCGAAACGCATCGTGCGGATGGAACGCGGAATCCTCATCGCGGAAACCCGGCACGGGTTCGTCTGTGCCAATGCTGGAGTCGACGCTTCCAATGTGGCGGAAGACGTCGTATGCCTGTTGCCAGTGGATCCTGATTCGTCTGCGGAACGTTTGCGGGCGCAGCTCAGGCAGGAACTTGGAGTTGGACCAGGCGTCATCATTTCCGATTCATTTGGACGGCCCTGGAGAAATGGGATAGTGAATATTGCCATTGGGGTTGCTGGCCTTGCGCCTCTGGCCGACTATCGAGGTGTTTCCGATCAGGCGGGATATGAGCTGAGTGTAACCGTCATCGCCGTTGCAGATGAACTGGCATCGGCCGCTGAGCTTGTGATGCACAAGCTCGAGCGAAGACCGGTCGTGTTGATTCGGGGTTATCAGCCGCCGACCGAGAGCAAAGAGGGAACCGGATCGGACCTGGTGATGGATTCGCAGCGGGATCTTTTTCGCTAGTTTCGCAGGCTCCCGACGGGAACTCTATCGAGATGGTAGGCTTACCATCTGTAAGTGGTTCTGATAAGGGAAAGGACGATTCAGTGGGAAGTGTTGGCTATGCGGCGAGTTTCGAACAGTTTCATCCAACTGACTTGCTGGCCTATGCAAAGCGCGCAGAAGCCACCGGTTTCGAGTCAGTTATGGCATCGGATCACTACCATCCATGGGTGCCATCTCAGGGGCACTCAGCCTTCGTCTGGACGTGGATGGGGGCGCTGGGAGTTGAAACAAAACTGCGTTTCGGTACCGGGGTTACCCCACCGGGTTATCGATACCATCCTGCAGTTCTCGCTCAGGCTGCCGCCACGGTAGAGGCGATGTTTCCAGGCCGATTCTATCTCGGTCTTGGCGCTGGAGAGGCGCTGAACGAGCACATTACTGGCGAATACTGGCCTGAGGCGCCAGTGCGGCTGGAACGACTGGCTGAATCGATCGAAATCATTCAGAAATTGTTCACCGGCAAGGTCATCAAGTACCGCTCGAATCATTTCAATGTCGAAAGCGCCCGGATATACACCATGCCAGAAACCCCGCCGCCGATCTATGTGGCGACTGCAGGGCCGATTCAGTCGTACCGCACCGGAAAGATGACTGATGGTCTGATTACTGTTGGAGCCGCCGACGAGAAATTGAAGATGCTCATGGAGCGGTTCGAAAAGGGTGCGACCGAGGCCGGCAAGGACGTCTCGAAGATGCCGAAGATCATCCAGTTGAAGGTCTCACTGGCAGAGACGGACGACAAGGCTGTTGAAATGGCAGTCAAGGAGTGGCCGAACGGCGGCATGGCGTTTCCGAAAGGCGATATTCGCAATCCAGAGGATTTCGAGGCGATGTCCAAACTCGTGGAGGCCAAGCATTTCAAGAATCGGGTGCTCATGACGGCGGACATCGAACAGCATCGAGAGTATGTCCAGCACTTCATCGATCTCGGTTTCGACGAGGTGATCATTCACAACGTCAATCGAGAACAGGAAGCGTTTATCGATGCGTATGGGAAGTCAGTTATTCCGGCGTTGAAATGGTAGCGTCCGAGTAGGCCCGCGGATACCGCCAGGCTGCGATCCTGGCCGATGACATGAGTGACATAGCTGAGCAAGCTCGAGCGCAGGAATTTCTGCGCTCGAGCTGTTTTTCTCGTCTTTCACTAAGGCGAGATTCGTCTCCTGAACGGTCGCATTTTCCTCGAAACCACTGATCAAGCCGTGAGCATCACCGCGCGGCGATCGACGCATTGGCAGTTCTGGGGCGAACGTTCGCAAAAGGCGTGCGGGAATGGATCAGATCTGGGTCTGAGGCCCGAAGTCCGGATTTGCTTAGCAAAGCATCCTACAAACTACTACGAGGGAACTCTATGTATGCCACGAGGATTAAGACGTTTTCTTTAGTTACGTTATGCTAACGATGATTTGAGTGTATGGTGATGCCGCTGGCAGGGATGCCGAACCGCGACCCGAAGGATTCGGATGCGGACAACCCATCAGGAGCGAGTGTTGGACACCAATCGGTTCGATCAATTGACGAAGGAACTGGCGACTGCCAGGTCTCGTCGGGGAGTACTGAAGATCCTGGCGGGCGCGGCTTTTGCACTCGGCGTTACTGGCATTAAGGCCCGGACGACGAGAGCTCAGTGCGGAAACAGAGGGGACACCTGTACAGCGCAACCGGACTGCTGTGGCAGCCTGAATTGCCTCGATGGCCTGTGCGGAGGACCGCAAGCTGGATGCAGTGGCCCTGAAGAGAATTGCTCACTCGATAGTGAATGCTGCGGTCGCCTGACATGCATAGACGGTGCATGTGGCGGTCCATCCGCCGGCTGCACGTTCGCCAACGATGCGTGCGAGTCCGATGATGAGTGTTGCGGCCGTCTGACCTGCGTGGAGTCGGGGGTCTGTGGCGGTCCCTCAGCAGGATGCGCCGCCGACGCCGAAAGTTGTACCGTGAATGGTGATTGTTGTGGTTCATTGTATTGCGAAGGTGGATTCTGCACCGGCGGTGTAGCGTCCATTTCCGGGCTACCTGATACCGGCACAGGTTCAGCCAACGAAACGACGGCTGCGGGATTGCTTCTTGGAGTCGCAGTTGTGGGAGGTGTGGCGATTGCTGCTGCTGGTGCAAAGCTGCGAACTGCAAGTTCAGAGACTGCATAGCGCACGACTCATGGCGTGGGAGGCAGGCATTGTCTGCCTCCCACACTGACCGCATGTCTACCAAAGCGAAACAGATCGAATGTGTCGAGCACTTCGTCAGCAGAGTTGAACCCGGCTTTCGCGTCGTTGTGGCAAGAGCGATTGTGAATGAACCATTGCGCAGGTGCCTGCGTCGAATTCACCCGGTAAGATGGTCGGCAAAACGGCCTGATTCCCTTGCGAATGCTCCCAGCTCCGGGATTGTGCGGGTTGGAGGCGCCTATTCCCAGCCGGGGTAAGGATTGACCTGGGCATTCATGATATTCGGAATGGCGCCAAGTTGAACGAGCATGCCGTAGTAGTCCTGCAGGTGCCAGCTTTCGATGATTTTCCCCTCCGCCATCCGATGGTACTCGAGTGTCGTGAAGACGACAGGTTTGCCGGCCAGGTCCACACCGGCAAACTCTCCTCGAACTGTGCCGCTGACCAAACTGCGGATCAGGACGAAATCGCCAAGCGACTCAACGTGCTGATGGTCGAACTGGAAGTCAAAGTGCTCGTGGAGCCAGAGCGATTTTCGCTTGAACCCTTCGATGCCCGGTCCCTCGTTGAACTGTATCGGATGATTTACCCATTCTGGGTGAAGAATGTCGTCCAGCACGGCCGCGTTTCCGGTCACCATAGCTTCGGTATGGCGGGTCGCCACGACGGCATTCGTCTCCTGCACGGTAAGTAGTTGCATGGTTCCAGTCTCCTTTTCGTTAATCGGTCCAATCACTCCAACCGTTGGTATACTCACCCTAGGCGAGAGACTCTCTTCCGGTTAGTACTTACGCCAAGGTGCGTATGGGATGTGAGTAGCGCATGACACCACCAGACCTATCGATGTTGCCATTGCAGGGTGACCTCTACAATCGACGATGTCCCTCGCGTCAGATCATCGATCATGTGGCCGGCCTCTGGGGAGGGTTGATTCTCAAAGCGCTCGACGAGCGGGGAACGCTGCGGTTCGGCGAGCTTCGTCGACTGCTCGACGGAATATCGGACAAGATGCTTACGCAGTCATTGCGAACGCGGGAGCGAGATGGATTTCTCAATCGTGATTGTTTTCCAGTCGTGCCGCCTCGTGTCGAGTATTCGTTGACTCCTCTTGGAGCGGATTGCGCGCGCCTTGTGCTTGCGGTTTGCGACTTTGTCGAGACGCATATGCACACGATCGTCCACCAGCAGATTGCCTTCGACGCTTCTCCTGCGACTGCGCCATGGCAGACTCCTCGATCCTGAAACCTGAATTGGACGGCTACTGAAGGGGCATGTCGATGGGTCCGCATGATCTTCTCTTTGGGCATTCATCCCATACAATCAATTGACGCAGACCTTGAGATTCGGTAGTCTTGAGAACAGTTAGCCTTCGGGGTTTGGTGAGGCCGCGTGTTATGACGGCCAAGTCCTGACCGGCGGTGAGAGCCCGCGAGCTGCTGGATGACTCCAGCGGCAGGATCCGGTGAAATTCCGGAGCCGACGGTAAAGTCCGGATGGGAGAAGGCGTTGAGTTCGGCAGCCTCTGGTTGTCGTGCTCTGCGTATCTGGCACTCCTGAGAATCACTCTGAAACGTCCGAAG
Source organism: Thermomicrobiales bacterium (assembly GCA_041745115.1). GTDB lineage: Bacteria > Chloroflexota > Chloroflexia > Thermomicrobiales > UBA6265 > JAHBVL01. Next base: position 883 of record JBGTJM010000134.1, on the reverse strand, counting down.
GCATCGACCTTCGGACGTTTTTGTGTGTCCGAGTGAAGCGAAGCTCGCTGGATCGAGCGGAGCTGGAGACAACCTCAGGAATGCTGCTACCGATTCTTCATCGAATCGTCCACACGATCGGCGTGATGCTTGTCGTAATCACATTAGTGTTTGCCATGATTCACCTTTCCGGAGATCCGCTGGCGGCACTGATTCCGCCAGGTAGCTCCGAGTCTGATCAACAGGCACTTCGTGCAAAATTCGGGCTCGACGCATCGATCGGCCGGCAATACGTGGAGTTCATGAAGAACGCTGCGCAAGGTGACTTCGGACAGTCGTGGCGATTCAATGAACCTGCCCGCGATGTGGTTTTGGACCGGTTCCCAGCAACATTCAGGCTCGTGGCCCTCGCATTCGGCCTGGCGAGTCTCGTAGCGATACCGCTTGGCGTCCTGGCCAGCGCGCGGACTGCATCAGTTTCGAACTCGCTTTACTACGGTGTGAGTCTTTTCGGACAGGCGGTGCCGGCATTCTGGCTCGGGACGCTGATGATCCTCGTTTTTGCTGTCCGCCTGGACTGGGTTCCTTCGTCGGGCGATCAGGGATCGAAAGCGATAGTTCTGCCGGTACTGACATTGGCAGCCTATCCAACCGCCGTGCTGGTGCGAATGGTGAAGTCGTCAGTGCAGGAGGTCGCCAGGCTTGACTACGTCAGGACTGCCAGGGCGAAAGGACTCTCGGAACGCGCCGTGATGTTCGCACATGTACTGCGAAATGCGACTCCACCCATTGTGGCCTACGCCGGTGTGCTGGCAGGGTTTCTCTTTGCGGGGACTGTCGTGGTCGAGTGGGTGTTCGCCTATCCCGGCGCAGGACAGCTGGCTCTGCAATCGGTTGCCAGCCG
>JBGTJM010000133.1:0-3570 GCA_041745115.1 Thermomicrobiales bacterium | reverse complement strand
TGCCCGGTGTTCACGATCCAGCGCAACCGGGCCCTCTCTCGCAGGTATCTCAACATCGAACGCTTTGAACGACGGCGCATGCTCCAGAAAAGATCGTCCGGAATATCATCGACTTGACTCCAAACCTCAATCGAGTCGCTGTCCGAACGCCATTCGTCGCCCAGGTAGGTGAAGTAAAGGTCAGCCATATGTCGACCGATCCATGTCGCCGTGTGAATGCCATTGGTCACAGACTGCACAGGCACATCCTCAATGGCCCGGCCTGGCCACATATCGGACCACATCTCGCGGGTCACCGCTCCGTGGGTTCGGCTCACGCCGTTTGCGTGCCCGGAAAGTCGGAATGAAAGTGCGGTCAGGTTAAATCCCGGGCCCGTCGAGCTGTGTTCGCCCAGTGCTAGAAACGCATCCTCATCGATTCCAAGACTTGGCCAGTAGTGAGAGAAATACCGTTGCATCAATTCGGCAGCAAACACATCATGTCCAGCTGGAACTGGCGTGTGAGTGGTAAACACGGAGCTTCGACGGACCAGTTTCACGGCCTCATCAAAGGGACGACCGTGTTCCAGAACCAGCTTCCGACAACGCTCGAGAAGATGAAACGCGGCGTGCCCCTCGTTGCCATGCCAGTAATCGATTTCGAATCCAGCGGCCTCGAGCGCACGCACTCCACCGATCCCCAGGATGATCTCCTGCCGGAGACGGTGTTCGGTATCCCCGCCATACAGACGCGAAGAGATGCTCCTCGTCCATTCGGGATTGCCCTCGACGTCGGAGTCGAGCAGCAGCAAGGTCTGTCGCCCAACAAGCACCTGCCAGATTGCGATGTGCAGTGGTTGTTCGGCATCATCCAGAGCGACCTCGATCACCAGCTGATTGCCATCGGGACCCAGCAACGGCGTCGCCGGCTCGAACTCCGGATCGAGCGCCCCTGGCACATCGAGCTGCCACCCGTCTTCGCTCAGTCGCTGGCGAAGGTACCCCTTGCGGTACAGCAACGACACGGCAACCAGCTTAAGCCCCAGGTCGCTGGCGGACTTGATATGATCGCCAGCAAGGACCCCCAGCCCACCAGAGTAGATCGGTAATGTGGGGTGAAGGCCAAATTCCGCGGACAGGTATCCGAGGGTCTTTCCGGCAAGATCCGGCCGATTCATCCCAATCCAGGTAGTTGCATTGTCTGGCGCAGTCTCGCGCCTGAATCGCTCCATGACCCGGTCATACTGTTCCACGTACACAGGATCACTGGCGACCTCTTCCAGATAAACTGGCGACACCGTAATCAGAAACCGTACCGGATTGCGCTCCGCCATCAACCAGCCGGCGGGATCAATAATCCGAAACAGATCTGCAGCCTCTCGATTCCACGACCACCACAGGTTGTGAGCAAGATCATCCAGTCCGGCAATCCTGCTCGGAATCGCGGTTTGGAAAGCGACGGTGTCCAAGAATTTGATCCTCCATCGATCTCCCGCTATGTCAGGGATCGAGTTTGATGGCACATTTGAGCATAGTCAGACATCTTATCAGCCAACCAGCGGCCATAAGTTACCACGCAAGCCATTATCGGTATGGCAAGGACCATTTGACAGCCTCTCATCCGGGCCGTAGCGTTCGGATGCTACGCACTTCAGTCAGGTTACGATTGCGAGCATTCGGATATCAGCAACGAAACCAGCAGGAAGGGCAGATCGATGACAGTCCAGGTGAGTCCCAGCTCCGCACGCAAAACGGGCTGGATGGCCGTGGTAGAAGCGCTCCGCGCCGAGGATGTGCCGTATGTTTTCGGCTTGCCCGGTGATCCTGGTCACCTCTACGACGCCGTCTATGAGCTCGAGCAGGATGGTGGGCCAAAGGCAATCGGCGTGCGGTACGAAACGTCCGGCGCGTTCATGGCCATGGCGTACACCCGCGTCACCAATCAGATGGCGGTCTGTTTTGGCTGCCCAGGTCCTGGTATTGCCAATCTCGTTCCAGGCATTCTGGAAGCCTTCTCAGGCTGTACCCCAATGCTCATTCTCGGAGTGCGCGCCAGCCGAATGACCAATGGGATGGGCGCATTCCAGGAAACAGACCACATAGGTATGCTCAAACCCATCACGAAGTGGGCAACGACGGTCGAAGTTGCAGAGCGAATCCCGTGGACCATCCGCCGGGCTGTCCAGATTGCGAACACCGGTCAGCGGGGACCCGTCTATGTCGAGCTACCAGCCGATATCGGCATGGCAGAAGCGGACATCCCTCCCTATCAACGCGCCGATCTCTCCGTGCGGCCTGGCCCCGACAATGAAGCCACCAATCGCGCTGCAGACCTGATTGCTCAGTCGCGGCGACCGCTGATCATCACCGGCGGTGGCGCCATCTTGTCCAACGCAGGATCAGCGATCACCGCGTTCTCAGAACGGTTCGGCATTCCGGTCCAGACCACGCCGGCAGGGCGAGGCTCCGTACCAGAGACCCATCCACTCTTTTGTGGCCTCGTTGGACTCTATCGCACCACCATTCCAAAGGAGATCTACGAATCAGCGGATATCATCATCACCGTCGGCTCCCGAATGGAAGAGTTTCAGGGCGGTTTCTTTGAAGCAAGTCCGGAACGGCGATACCTGCAAATCGAAATCGATCCATTCGAGATTGGTCGCAACTGGGTTCCAGATGCCGTGATTCAGTCAGATGCACTTCTCGCGATCGAATCCCTGTCCAGCGCGCTTGCGTCTGCAGAGTACCGGGTTGATCCAACCTATCGGAAAGAGATCGAGGAAAAACGGCGGTCTGCGATCGACAGCGCCCGCGCGGACGTGGAAGCATCGATGGCTTCCGGCGAAATGCCCATGAAGGGCAAGGCAATCGTTTCCGAACTCAACCGGGTATTCGGCCACGACACGATTGTCTGCAAGGAGAATGGCGGGCAGGACCTCTGGGTCTACTTCTGGCCCTACTATCAGGTGCTCGATCGTGGCTGCTGCGTTGCGCCAGCCGAACAGACGGCGATGGGCTACGGCGTGATCGGCGCAATGGCTGCGAAGCTCGCGGCACCGGACAAGCAGGTTGTTTGCACGACCGGTGACGGCGCGTTTCAGATGTCGTGCCATGAGCTGGGAACGGCGGTCCAGAATAGACTGGGCATTACCTGGGTTGTGCTCAACGACGGTGCTTTTGGGTGGGTTCAGTGGATTCAGCGCCGCGCACTCGGGAATCGAATCGTCGCAACGTCTTTCGACCCGCCAATCGACATTCTGGCCACAGCATTGGCCGCGGGCTGTGAAGGCACCCGCGTCGAATCGCCGGCAGACCTGGAATCAGCCTTGAGGTCTGCCCTGGAGGCAAACGCACGGGGGGTTCCCTATGTTATCGACGTTCCGGTCGATCAGGCGCATCATCATGCGGAATTCGATCGATACCATGGATATGAACCTGCGGCCACCAGCGCCACGGTCTAGCGCCGCCTGGGTGCGGCTCCAGAATCGAGCAAGCCTTCATATGTCGGGCGCTTCAGGGAGATGACTTCTCCTTGCGTGCTATACAAACTGCCCGAGAGTCTACCGACCGGTCGTAGCTTTTCAGGATCGA
>JBGTJM010000132.1:0-3813 GCA_041745115.1 Thermomicrobiales bacterium | reverse complement strand
ACACACGAGGAGTCATCATTGGTCACGTCGCAACTGGATTCGCTCACTGTCGAGCAGCTTCGAACGGTCGTCGGGGTCAAATGGTCAATGTATCCCGATTGCATTGGAGCCTGGGTGGCCGAGATGGACTTTGCCACAGCGCCAGTCATTCAGGACACGCTGAGAAAGGTGGTCGACGAGGGCTTCTTCGGCTATCGCCGAGATTCGGATGTCCTGGCCATGCAAGAGGCGGTTTCGAGCTGGTATGCGCGGGAGTACAACTGGTCCATTCCCGTCGAACGTGTCCGGCCGATGCCCGATGTGCTGGCCGGTCTGGCTGCAGCAATGACGGACTTTTCACCATCGGACGCCAGGGTCATCGTGCCAATTCCTGCCTACATGCCGTTTCTGATCTTTCCGAAGCTGTATGGCCGGGAGCATGTCGAAGTTCCCATGCTGAATGACAACGGATCCTGGGCGTTCGACTACGACGCAATTGACAGCGCTTTCGCCAGCTCGCCAAAGGGGTCCCTTCTCGTCCTCTGCAATCCCTGCAATCCGATTGGCCGGGTTTTTCGGCGCGAGGAGCTTGAAACGATCCAGGCGATTGTCGACCGGCATGGTGGTCGCGTTTTTTCCGATGAAATCCATGCGCCGATCGTCTACCCCGGACATCAGCACATCCCGTACGCATCCATTTCTGAGACCAGCGCCGGGCACACGATTACCGCCGTGTCAGCATCCAAGGCATGGAACCTGGCCGGTCTCAAATGCGCCCAGCTGCTCCTTTCTAATGAAGCCGATGAAAAGCACTGGGCCGACGTGGGTCTCGTGACGGAACATGGAACGTCCACAATCGGTGTCATTGCCAATATCGCAGCCTTTGCGGAGGGCAAGCCCTGGCTGGACGAAGTGATGGCGTATCTCGATCAGAACCGGCTGCTCCTGGCAGATCTGTTGGAACGCCATCTACCCGGAGTGCGGTACACGCCGCCAGAAGGCACCTATCTTGCCTGGCTCGATTTCAGCGCCTATGACCTCCCCGACGATCTGGCATGTTACTTCCGTGACGAAGCCAAAGTGGCGATCGTGGATGGAAGCGCCTGCGGCGAAGACGGTTGCGGCTTCGTGCGACTCAACATTGCGATGTCGAACCAGATTCTCGAACAGTCGATTGAGCAAATGGCCGCCGCCGTGAACGCGCATGCCAGCGCCTGACGCCGCCCGGTTGCCCCGCATCGAGGCCTACTATCCTCCAATCGATTACAGGGACGCCGCCGACGTGTTTCGTCCGTACGACGATCGCTTTCCACATGTAGCAGCCCTGGTCGGTCAGGTTATCGCCGAGAGCGATGCAACCCTGGTCGTCGAGCACGTTGGCAGCACGGCAATTCCCAACTGCGCGGGAAAGGGGGTCATCGACCTGATGATTCCCTACAGGGACGGACAGTTTGAGGAAACTCTGGCCGTCGTTCAGGACCTTGGCTTTCAGATTTGGCGAAGCCGCGATCCATTTCCGGAAACCAGGCCAGTGCTGATCGGCTCGATTCAACATGATGGCACGCGTTTTCGTCTGCACCTTCATCTGATTCCCGAGGCTGATCCTGAAGTGATCAACCAGCGGCATTTTCGCGAGACGTTGCGTGATAACCCTGCCTTGATCGAGGAGTATCAAGCGAGCAAACTGGCCTCGCTCCAGGCCAATCCGGCTGACGGCACCGACTACAACCTGGGCAAAGACGTCTTCATCAAGCGAGTGATGGCAAACGCGCAGGCAGAATGACTACCCTGCTCTGTGCAGCATTCCCGACACGAGGGACCTGGCTTCGTCCACCGAGACTGGCCCAAACTCGCCATCCAGCATCGTGCCAGCGTGATCGAATAGTCCTTCCACCACCGGATAGCCGGCCCCGATTCCAGAGACTGCGGCAGTGTAAGAGCGCGTCATCTGAGCCTGCGTATAGATTGGAAACACGACGGTATCTCCAACCTTGCACCGTGCTCCCTGCTCGATCGGCAGGTGGTAGTCGATGATCTGAGGGATGTGCGCATAGTCCAGGACGTTGGCTCTTGCAGATTCAGCGTCAGAGCCCACCAGCACTTGGAACGACCATTCCTGGTCGAACAACCCGGCCATCAGACTCCAGATTCCTCCACCAAAGGCGTATGCCTTGCCCCTGTAGTGATGACTGATCTCGCTGACATAGACATACGACGGCCGTTCAAGGCTGGAACCCAGCTTCATCTGGGAGATGGTGGTGCCCAGCAAGCCATGTCCCGGTTCGACATGCGTCGCCCCGGCTTCGCTCAGCATGGAGAAGGTTTCTGCTGACGTATTGCCTGGCGCATTGATGACCCGCATCTCGATTCCCAGCTTGGATTCGATTCGCCTCGCAGCATCGACGATTGTCTGCATGTTTGGCAGAAAGCCCGGTGGCATTTGATCCCGTTCGAAGGTGTATTCCACGACGGGAAACGCAGTCGTGCCGACAACCCCTACATTTGGAAACCGGGCGATTTCGCGCACCGCATCGACGACAACCTCTTCGTGAAAGCCGCCTTCCTGACCCGAGAACGAAACGGTGTCGTCCCCAAAAACGCGCACCAGCAGCGGCTGATCCATCCCGAGCCGACCCGCCGATTGCGAAATGCGCTCAGCCGCCTCGATGCTGTAAACCGTGATGTAGGCTGGACTCGTGCCCAGTGCGGAGTCGATCTGGTGCTTCGGAATCTGGGTGATCTGGCCGATATGGCCAACAGGAAGTCCATGGCGTGACAACACGTGCGCGCAGACCATGTCCACTGCCACTGTCTTGTCCAGGCCATTGGCCAGGGCCGTTGCCGCCACCATCGGATTCCGGGCAAACTGCTTGGTCATCACAAAGGTCGTGAGGCCCAGTCGCTTCGCCTCGGCGGCCTGAATTCGTGCGTTCGACGCGATCGTATCCAGATCGTAGAGCCACGTATTCGCCGGGATCGCTCCCGCCTGATGAAGCGGTACCGCCGCGTCGAGAAGATTGGGATTCCGATCGAGAAGATGCTGCAGGAACATCCCGGAATCTTCGCACATCGACTGGTCGGTCGACCTGCACAGCTGTCCCACAGAAGATGTGTCAAACGGCCAGCTCCTGAATACCGACGGAGCCACCGGGGCGGGTGCGAAATCGCCAATTCGGCTGACCCCACAGCGTTCGTGAACGTCTGTGAGATCAGCCGCAGAGTCTGTGCCGCTACGCTTGAGGTTCAGGCGAAACCGCAGCAGATTGCGCTTCAGGCGTCTGGCGCTCCCGCTTCCATAGTTCGCTGGGCCACCATACCCGGCTGCCGAAGTCGAACGTCAGCGCCGGGACGAGCACCGTGCGCACAATCAACGCATCCAGCAGCACACCAAACGCCACAAGAAACCCAAGCTGGGTGAGTGGCACCAGCGGCAATACACCCAGCACCGCGAACGTCGCCGCCAGCACCAGCCCAGCCGACGTGATCACTCCACCTGTCACCGACAGGCTCTTCAGCATGCCTTGCCTGGTGCCGAGGGTCATGGCCTCCTCATACGCCCTGCTCATCAGAAAGATGTTGTAGTCGATTCCCAGCGCAACGAGGAAGACGAATCCCAGCAGGATAACGCCCGGTTCGGTACCGCCAAATCCGAAAACCCGATCGAAGACGACAACGCTGACGCCGAGGGCAGCTGCGTTCGACAGAATGTTCGTCAGAATGAGCATCACCGGCGCCGCTATCGACCGCAATAGCAGCATCAGGATGATCAGCACTACCAGGAACACCAGCGGAATCACCAGCTTGGCATCGCGGATCACAGCATTCAGCACATCC
>JBGTJM010000131.1:0-2080 GCA_041745115.1 Thermomicrobiales bacterium | reverse complement strand
GGATGGATCAGGTGAACGAACATATGCGCTGAATCAGCGGACGGGTCACATCTGGCACGGATTTCATCCAGCCGTTCGCGCAGGACAGCGCTACGGCTATCGTGCAGAAGGTCGGTATGATCCATGGAGCGGCGACTGGTTTAATCCGGCCAAGCTGCTGATCGATCCGTATGCCGACACTATCGTTGGGGACCTCGTCTGGAACGACGGAGTTTTTGCGTTCGAACGGAGTGTATCGGACGATTTTGGCACGGCCAACTGGGCCGAAAGTGCGCCGATGGTGCCGCGATCGGTTGTTGTCGATCATTCCTTCGACTGGGAGGACGATCGGTCGCCAGACGTCGATCGCGCTGATACCGTGATTTACGAGACCCATGTGAAGGGGATAACGGCGCTCCATCCGGAGATCGATGAGACTCTTCGGGGAACCTACGCGGGTCTGGCACAGCCACAGGTGATTGCGCATCTCAAGTCGCTCGGAGTGACCACGGTCGAGCTATTGCCGGTTCAGCGTTTCATCGATGAGGAGTTTCTCGTCGATGCCGGACTTCGCAACTACTGGGGCTATAACCCGGTTGGTCTGGCTGCTCCGGAAACGCGCTATGCGACCGAAGTCGAGTCGAGCTCGGCGGTAGGGGAACTCAAGTCACTTGTAAAGGCCATGCACAGCAATGGCCTGGAAGTGGTTCTCGATGTCGTCTTCAATCACAGTGGTGAAGGTGGTCGGACCGGCCCGACGCTCTCGATGCGAGGTATCGACAACCGCACATACTATCGACTGAAACCGGACGATCTCAGTCAGTATCTGAACTACTCCGGGACAGGAAATACCCTGAATCTTGAACACCCCGCTGTGATGCGTTTGGTACTGGATTCGTTACGGCGGTGGGCCGTGGAGTACCGTGTCGACGGATTCCGGTTCGATCTTGCGACATCCCTAGGACGAGAGCATGGTGGCTTCAGTGCAGCGTCCCGGTTATTCGCTGCGATCTATCAGGATCCCGTTCTTTGCACGAAGAAGCTGATCGCGGAGCCGTGGGATATCGGACCTGCGGGCTATCAACTCGGCCACTTTCCAGCGGAATGGTCGGAGTGGAACGATCGATTCCGGGACACCGTTCGTTCCTTCTGGCTGGGTCATCCACGTTCGCTGGGCGAGTTCGCGGTGAGAATGAGCGGATCCGCCGATTTGTTCGATCGACCAGATCGAGGTCCCTGTGCAAGTCTCAATTTCGTGACATGTCACGATGGATTCACGCTAAGTGACCTTGTATCGCACACTGAGAAACACAATGAAGCGAACAACGAGCTCAATGACGATGGGCACAACCACAACCTGTCGGCGAATTTTGGGGTAGAGGGTGAGACGAGAGATGCCGCGATCAAGCGGCGTCGTGCGCGGGCCCGACGAAACCTTTTTGCGACTGCGATGCTGGCTCACGGTATGCCGATGATGCTGGGGGGTGATGAGCTCGGATCGTCGCAAGGAGGGAACAACAATGCCTACCCTCAGGACAACGAGCTGACGTGGTATGACTGGTCTGCGAGCCGATCTAGTGACGACTTTGTCACGTTCGTTCGGACGGTGCTCGCAATTCGGAGGCGCTATTCCTGTCTGCGGCCCAGGGCATTTCCGGTTGCTCCGATACCTACTGACGATGCGCCTTACGAGATTTCGTGGGCAATGGCAGATGGTCGCGAGATCAACATTCACGACTGGAGCCAGGAATGGCCGAGGACTCTTTTGTGGCTTGTGCCACCTGATGTACGCGATCAATCTCGATCTGGAATGACTCGCGTGCTCATTGTGTTCAATCCGGAGGCCAACGTGGCCGAAGTCGAGCTTCCGAGTCTTTCGGCGGGTGACGATGTGTCTGGCTGGCATGTCGTTCTGGACACTGCAGCAACGAACGGACGAAAGCATCGTCGGTTGAATCCACGCACCGTGATCGAGATAGCCGGAGAAACTATGCGGGTTCTTGCAACGGACCCTATGGGACTCGAGGATTGAGTTGGTGAGGAGCCCATATGAAGTATCATGTCCGGCTGAAAAGTAAGGAGGTGCCATTATGGCTTCAAC
>JBGTJM010000130.1:0-2583 GCA_041745115.1 Thermomicrobiales bacterium | reverse complement strand
CTCGAGAGGGCAGGAGCCCATTTACCCCTTGAACTCTGACCAGCCGGTGAGTGATCCGTTGGTACAGGCAATGACCCTGACCGCGATCGTGATCAGCTTCGGTATCTCGGCTCTCCTGATCAGCATGATCTATCGGGTCTATCAATCACATCGCTCCGTCGACCTCGAACGAATCTCGAGCATTGAAGAACGGGCCGTTCAGCGAGAGGAGCAGGCAACCGCGGCCCGCCGGATCGAAACTCTGGAAGATCGCGAGATCGATCCTGACTCTGAGCAGGTGGAAAGCACACGATGAGCCGTTACCGATGCCGCTAGCAATTCCAATCGCCATAGGCTGGATCTCAGCCATCATTCTGGCGTTGCTCGACGGTAGGCGACGCCCAGTCGGTTGGATTGCCGTCGTGGCGCTCGCCGCCATGACCATAGCAACCGCGGCATTGGCCTGGGATGTTCACCAGATTGGTACACAGTCCACTGTCGCGGGTGGATGGGCGCCCGGAATCGGAATCGTGCTGCGAGCCGACATTTTCGGTCTGACCTTCGCCCTGCTTTCCCTCGGCGTGTTGATCGCGTCTCTGATTTTTGAAGTCCTTTCAGGAGTTCGGTCGCGATCGTTCCCTGCGCTTGTGCTTTTCCTGGCAACAGGTCTTACCGGTCTATTCATGACTGGCGATGCGTTCAACTTCTATGTCTTTTTCGAGATCGCAATGATCTCTGCGTACGTTCTGACAAGCTATGGCGAAGAGGCTCGCCAGCTCCGGTCGGCGACGATTTTTGCCGTGGTCAATTTGCTCGGATCAGCGTTCTTCCTCATCGGCGTTGGTTCCCTGTATCACCTGACTGGCAGGCTCGACATGGCGGGGATTGGTCCAAGAGTGCGCTTGTTCGATCCTGAAGTCGCCATCTTGAGCGGGGTGCTTATCTTCATCGCGTTCTCGATCAAGCTCGGTATCTTCCCATTCCATTTCTGGTTGCCAGCCGTCTATACCGGTACACGTCCAGCCGTCGCTGCCATTCTCAGCGGCGCGGTAGCGAATATCGGAAGTTATGGCATTCTCCGCTTCGGCGGGGAGATCTTTTCGAGTCAGCTGGACCTTGCCTCTCCAGTCTTTTTCGTCCTGGGGATCACCAGCATCCTGTACGGATCGCTGCAGGCCATTTCGCGTCGTTCCGTGGCTGAGGTGCTGGCCTACTCTTCGATTGGTCAGGTTGGCTTCATTTTTGTCGCGCTCGCAATCGGCGGCGAAGCTGGCTTCGCCGCTGCTATTCTGTTCGCCATTGTCAACTCTGTGAACAAAACGCTCCTCTTTCTTTCCGAGAACCAGCGCGGATGGCTGGTCGGCTTCGCGTTCGTCGTGGGAGCGTTCAGCGTCGCTGGCGTCCCCCCGGCTGGTGGGTTCCTGGGGAAAGCAGGATTGTTTCGTGTGGCTGTCAGCAACGAGAACTGGGTCGTGATCGCGCTCGTGGTTGTTGGTAGTGCGATGTCGTTCATCTATATGTTCCAGATTTATCAGAGTCGCTTCATGCAAGTGGAGGAAACCACTGAGCCTCCGCTCTCTCCCAGCCCGTTGAGCTTGCGGATTGTCGTGGTCGCTATCGCATTGCTGGCCCTTGGGATTGGGATCTGGCCAGAACCGACGCTCTGGGTAAGCGAGCAGGCGGCGCGGGCCGTTACGTTTGGAGGGCCGTGAGTGATGCGGTACATCCTCTCCGTCATAGGATTGACAACGATATTCTGCTTCACTCTGGCCAGCTTTCATCCCTGGGATATTGTGATTGGAATTCTCTTGTCGGGCGCGGTGATCGCATTGTTTCACTCGATCGTCTTCCCGTCAGCCAAACCGGCTGACCTATCGGTCAGCCACGTTCCTCTGAAGCGAATCATCATGGCGTTTCCGATGGGTTTCGCCATCATCTGGGAAATCACGAAAGGGACCTGGCAAGTACTGCTGATCGTTCTGGGAATCAGACGATTGTATAGCCCGGGAATCGTCGCAGTTCCGATCGGAGATCGAACGGAAACCGGAATCGCCGTGTCCGGAATCGCAACCACGCTCTCTCCAGGCACCGTGTTCGTCGATGTCGATTGGGAGCATGGCCAAATGCTGATCCACGCAATCGATGCAACTAATCCCGAGGCCGTGCGAGCAGCTCACCAGCACTTCTACGATCGTTTTCAACGACACGTTTTTCCCTGATTGCAGGCGGAAGGTTCAATGCACGAAACAGTCTTTTATGTGGCAATGGTCTGGATGGCGGCGCTTCTCTGTATCACGGTGCTCTATATGGTGATCGCCCAATCGGCCACCGTTCGGATACTCGCCCTGGATACGGTGACGATTATGTTCGTCGCGTTGCTGGTTCTCTATTCCGACTACAGGCGGGCATCGTACTATCTCGACGCTGCTTTGGTCCTCGCTCTGGTCTCCTTCATTGCGACACTGGCCGCCGCTCGTTACCACAGTGAGGGGCGGGTATTCTGATGGATGTCATTCGTGATCTGATGCCGTATTTTGCGGATGTGCTCGTGTTCTTGGGCGTGTTTGTGATGACCGTGGGCGTGTATGGTCTGATCAAGATGCC
>JBGTJM010000129.1:0-4064 GCA_041745115.1 Thermomicrobiales bacterium | reverse complement strand
CAGCTCGGAATGGATTCGGACGACCCGCGAGCCGTCGGGGAAGTGGGCAGGGTCGGAGTGCCAATCTCGACGGTTGACGATATGCGGCGGCTGTTCGATGGAATCGACCCGAATGCCGTCACTACGTCGATGACGATCAATGCTCCGGCTGCGATGCTGTTGCTTCTCTACCAGATCGTCGCCGAAGAGCGAGGTGGGGACTCCCGGACTCTGGGTGGAACAATCCAGAATGACATCCTGAAGGAGTACGCGGCGCGCGGAACGTACATCTACCCGCCGCGCCCGTCCATGCGGCTGGTGGTGGACACCTTTGCCTATTGCAGTGAGTACCTGCCCTCGTGGAATACCATCTCAGTGTCCGGCTATCACATTCGGGAAGCGGGGGCGTCGGCCGCTCAGGAGATTGGCTTTACGCTGGCCAACGCGCGGGCCTACGTGCAGGCTGCTCTCGAGGCGAACCAGGATGTCGACCAGTTTGCTCCCCGGATGAGTTTTTTCTTCGCGTCCCACTCAAATCTTCTGGAAGAGGTTGCGAAGTTCAGGGCAGCGCGACGAATGTGGGCGAACATCATGCGCGAAGAATTCAAAGCGAAGGATCCAAAGTCACTCATGCTGCGATTCCACACTCAGACTGGTGGCGTCACTCTGACAGCGCAGCAGCCGCTAAACAATATCGTGCGGGTGGCTCTGCAAGCGGTGTCGGCAGTACTGGGCGGCACCCAGAGCCTGCACACGAATGGCTATGACGAGGCTCTTGGCCTTCCCACTGAGGAAGCGGCGACGATAGCTCTGAGATCCCAGCAGATCCTCGCCCATGAGACGGGATTGACTGACACCGCCGACCCACTGGGAGGCTCGTACTACATTGAGCGTCTGACCGACCAACTCGAAGAAAAGGCGCGAGAGTGGATCAGGTCGATCGACGAGCTCGGCGGTGCGGTGCCCGCTATTGAAGCGGGATTCATGCAGAATGCCATCGCAGAGAACGCCTACCGTCGAGAAAAGGCGATAGAAGCCGGTGAGGAGATAATAGTTGGCACAAACGCGTTTGTAGATGACGAAAGCGCAAGCGTGCCAGTCATGCGGATCGATCAATCCGGAGTGGATCGCCAGATCGAGCGAGTAGCGGCACATAAACGAAACCAGGCTGAAGGCTCTGTGGAGCTATTGCTTGAAGTCGTTCGACGCGCAGCTGAAGGAAAAGACAATCTGCTTTTGCCCATGAAGGACGCATTTCTGGGCGGCGCGACGCTGGGCCAGGTTTCTGGGGCGGTTCGAGACGTCTTTGGCGTGTATCGGCCGCGTTGATATCAGCGTCCATATGAGGACCTTTGGTTGGATGGACTCGAATCTGATTCTGTTGCCGGACTTACATAGAGAAGCAGTGATTTGATGACCAATCATCGATTCGAGCAGCTCGAGCGCGAGCATCGGGAGCATCACGAAGCAGCCTCGCAGAAACAGGCGCTGCGAGGGAAGCGAGGAGCACTCGAACGAGCGCTTGCGCTCGTGGACCCAGGCAGTTTCGAGGAACTCGATGCTCTGGTTCGGCACCGGGCACATGACTTTGGTATGGATCGATCCCGTCCACCTGGTGATGGCGTCGTCACTGGCTTCGGCACGATCGATGGCCGAAAGGTGGCGGTTTTTTCGCAGGATTTCACGGTGTTTGGTGGCTCGCTGGGAGAGGCATTTGCCGAAAAAGTCGTGAAGCTGATGGACCTTGCGCTGCGATATGGATGTCCAGTTGTGGGCATCAATGACTCGGCGGGGGCGCGGATTCAGGAAGGGGTCGAAGGTCTTGCCGGATACGGTGATGTCTTTTTCCGAAACGTGCAGGCTTCAGGAGTGGTCCCCCAAGTGTCGGTCATCGCCGGTCCTTGTGCCGGCGGTGCGGTGTATTCGCCAGCGATGACAGACTTTGTGGTGATGGTCGAAGGAACCAGTCAGATGTTCATCACTGGACCGGATGTGATTCGAACGGTGACCGGTGAGGAAGTTACTCACGAGCAACTCGGTGGCGCAGACACGCACAATCGCGTAAGCGGTGTCGCTCATTTTGCAGCGGCCGATGAGGATGACATGGACGAGATCGTGCGATCGATCCTGTCATTTCTCCCCTCGAACAACCTTGAGGATCCTCCATGGTTCGAACCTGATGACGACCCTCAGAGGACGGTGCCGGAGTTGATTGAGGTGGTGCCCGAAGATTCGTCCCGGCCGTATGACATGCGATCTGTCATCGACGCGGTGGTGGACAACGGCGACTTCCTGGAGGTGCAGGCCGGACATGCGAAGAACATCGTATGCGGGTTTGGCAGGCTCGATGGCTACAGTATCGGCGTCGTGGCCAATCAGCCGAACACGCTGGCGGGCACGCTCGATATCGATGCGAGTGTGAAGGCTGCTCGTTTCGTGCGGTGTTGCGACGCGTACAATGTGCCGCTGGTGGTTTTCGAGGACGTGCCGGGCTTTCTGCCCGGAACGACGCAGGAATACGACGGGATTATCCGGCATGGTTCAAAGCTACTGTACGCGTTTGCTGAAGCCACCGTGCCCAAAGTGACGGTGATCACCCGCAAGGCGTATGGCGGTGCCTATGTCGTGATGAACTCAAAGCATATTGGCGCCGACTTCAATGCAGCCTGGCCGTTGGCGGAGGTGGCGGTGATGGGCCCGGATGCTGCCGTAAATCTACTTTTCCGGCGGGAACTGAGCGATCATTCTGACCCTGTGTCAAGGAGATCAGAGCTTATTCACGAGTATCGGGACTTGTTCGCAAGTCCGTATCAGGCTGCCTCACGGGGATACATCGACGCGGTCATCGAACCGGCTGAGACCCGGAGGTGGCTGATTCACTCGCTGGAACTCGCGCGGAGCAAGCGGGCGACTGCGCCTTCTCGAAAGCATGGGAATATTCCGCTGTGACGAGTAGTGACGGTCCAGCAGCTGCCAGTCCGATTTCGATGATTATCAAACCTGAGCCCACCCCAGATCAACGAGATGCGATCGTGGCAGCGGTGACCGTTGTCCTGTCGACGCAGCATCGCGAATCCACCGCTGAGGTAAGAGCGTCACGATGGTCGAGAGCAGGGCTGCAAAGTGTCCATCGAACACGAGCAACGTTCGGTGAATCCCTGGCCAATGGACGGTTGCAACCGCGAAGCATGCAGACGGTGAACAGCCGGATCGAGGTGAACACCAGTGAGTAGTTCAGGTCGAATGAGAGCCCGTCAGCTTGGGGTGAAGATTGGCAGATTCGAGCCCGGCCCATTCGATGCGATTACCGATGTTGGGGGAGTGCGGGTCGGCCATACCACGCTTGTCGATGGAGACGGAGAGCTTGTCGTTGGCAGAGGTCCGGTGCGGACCGGTGTGACCGTGATTCATCCGCACGAAGGGAGCGTGGCAAGAGATCCTGTTTTCGCCGGATATCACCAACTGAATGGCAATGGCGAAATGACCGGCGTGGCGTGGATCGAGGAGTCAGGTCTGCTGACATCTCCGATCGCCATCACGAATACGCACAGTGTTGGTGTCGTGAGGGACGCAATCATTGCCTGGGAGGCACAGGCAGACGTCTACGATGCGGATGTGACATTCGGGCTGCCGGTCGTGGGTGAAACGTATGATGGCTGGCTGAACGACATCAATGGATTTCATGTGGCGAAGGAGCATGTCTTCGCTGCCCTCGATTCGGCGACTTCAGGTCCGGTGGCTGAGGGCAACGTTGGTGGTGGTACCGGGATGATATGTCATGAGTTCAAGGGCGGAATCGGAACGTCGTCGCGCACGGTACCGGACGGTGCCGCCGTTTGGACTGTAGGAGTGCTCGTGCAGGCGAACTACGGTTCGCGTCATCTGCTGCGAATCGATGGAGTGCCGATCGGAGAGGAGCTTCCGGTTGAAGCGATACCGTCAGGTCGCACAAATAGCGTCCAACCGGGAGGCGATGCCGGCTCGATCATCATCATCGTGGCGACCGATGCGCCGCTCCTGCCCCACCAGTGCAAACGGGTCGCTCAACGGGCCACGATCGGACTCGCGCGGGTCGGTGGATACGG
>JBGTJM010000128.1:0-4818 GCA_041745115.1 Thermomicrobiales bacterium | reverse complement strand
CGGCGATCGATGAGATCGAGCTGGCCAATGCCTCGGTGAATGGATACGGTTCAGAGGGTTTCGCCAAGAACCTGCGGCAGTGTTATGAGCATCTGGTCGAGCGCAATATCTCGGATGACGACCTGGCGACTGTGATTGGGTTCGGGCAACAGATTCTGTCGCAGGACGTCCGCCTCATCGACGGAGTTACCCAGACCCTGGAGCGTCTTTCGACTCGGCATCATCTGGTGATCTTCACAAAAGGGAATCAGGATGAGCAACAGATGAAGATCGATCGATCGGGTATCGACATGCATTTCCTGGACGCGATCGTGGTACCCGAAAAGAACGAGTCGGCCTATCGATCGGCTCTTGAGACTCTTGGCTGGACGGCCGAGGCGTCCTGGATGATTGGGAACTCACCGAAGTCAGACATCAACCCCGCGATGTCAACCGGCATGAATGCCGTGTTTATTCCTCACGACCACACCTGGCGACTGGAGCAGCAGGAGATTGTGCCGGGTCGCGGTCGACTCCTTCAGCTCGAGCGGTTTGCGGATCTGCTCGATCATTTCTGACGTTTCGCGTCAGGTGCCTTGAGGCCAACTTCTCCCTCCACATTCTGACGATGAGTCCCTGCTAGCCGAAGGGGATCAAGGTTCATTGAAGCTTTTCGCCCCGCGCGGTCGGTCAGCCCCAGGTCCTGGAGTGCACGCCATGTCTCTGGAGCTTCACGGCCATCTGGCTCAAGGATTTGGACCAGAATGTCGATGTCAGCCTCCAGGTCAACATCGACGGTGGCGGGTAGCTCGGCGACTGTCAATCCGCGCTCGCAAGCCGTGGACACAAGTGCATCGGCGGCGTTCGAGGTGCTCATTGGCACATGCAACAGCAAGTCACTCTGGATGCTCAGGCCAACCAGGTAGTAGCCGCCGTCGAGCACCCTGCCAAGAACGACGTCTTGTGTTTTTAGAGCCTCGAAGCCGTTGTTCAGCGCCTGTGGAGCGAGATGCGGGGAGTCGGAGGCCATGATGATCGTTCGCTGGAAACCGAGCACATGCGCCCATTCGAACAGGTAGTGGAGGCGTTCTCCGAGTGAATCGCCTTGCTGGCCGACGAACAGGACATCTGGGCCGGCTGCGACGGGGTTGATCTGGCCGACGTGTCCTCGAAAATCGAAGTCGTCAGGGGTATAAGCCCATCCCCGCACGATACTCGCGTTCAAGGTTTTGCTTGAAACGATTCGCGTGGCGATATCACGCAAAAACGCATCGTGAAGCTTTGCTGCGCGCTCCATCCCGATCGTTTGACCAAGTCGCGTCTTAGCGAATCCCGCAATTGGCGCCCTGGTAATAACTAAGAGAAGCGCTTCGTCGGAACTGACTGCAGGTGTTCGCATTGTCTTCGCGATCCTCCGGTGGCCATGGCGCCGATATTCGTCGAAGCAACAGAAACCGAACCGGCTCGTCAGATAGCGTTGCCGGGTAGACACGCGTCGTCACCAGCCGATAACCATTCAGTGGTCGACGGGAGACGACATAGCTCGAGTCGGTAGCTTTGCCATAGAAATAGGTCCACCAGGGCCCGTCCCGAGTACGAGCGCGAGTGATCCCCTTTTCCACGCCATCAGTGTAGAGGTGATACCCGACCCAGGCAGCGCCGGCGTCGATCTGGTCGGGTGCGGCCCCTTGCTCGATGGCGTAGTCGGCAAGTTTCCAGGCTTCATCGAGATACCAGAGATAGTCGCGAGTCGCGATGGCGGAAAAGATCGCCAGAGACGCCAGAAGCAGCCAGCTGACGGCCGGAACCATGCGCACTCCTCGGATTGCCCAAAGGAGCAGCGCCACTACGAGAGGCAAGAGCGGCAGGAGGTACCTGTCGAGGGAGAATCCGCGATCCAGATAGTGAAATGACGGGGGTAAAACACCAGCGATCTGGCCGGCGAGCACGCCTGCCACCATGCCGGCACCAGAACGCACGAATTGCGGATGTCGACTCAGTCCATACGCCACTGCCAGGCCGACAAAAAGTGTGGAAGCGAAGCTGATTGCTGTCAGCCAGTCGAAAAAGGGCTGTTCGAAGATGCGTGGTCGGGACCCGCGGATGTCGGGCGGACCCAGACCGCCTGAACCGGCGAACTGGGGGATGTAGGGCATTCGGCGGCTCGTATCCGCATAGAGTACGAGCCCGCTGTAGGCTATCCCAGCCCAGACGACAGCGACTAGCCACCACCGGCCGAATATCCCTTGCATCACAGTTGGTAGCCCGATCAATGCCGCAGCTGTGATTGGTAGCAGGAACGCCCCAACGTACATCACTTCGAAATACGTCAGTGCGGAGCCAAGTCGCAGCGCCCCTTGCAGTCCGGCCTCGCGAATCTCGGCTGAGAATTCGGATTGCACGTCAGGAACTCCGTTGAACCATCGAAGCCAGGCCGCATACGCCAACGTAATGAACACTGGCACTGCAAGCACCGCCGCAACCCGGTGCATGCTGGCTCTGGATCGATTCACCTGGCCGGACACCACCAGCACGGCGAGTATCGATATCGGAATCAGGATGCCTTGCTGGCGAATCAGGATCGCTGCTGCTGCCGCAATCGAGCCAGCGATCAGCCAGCTTGCGGAGATTTCTCCTTCTCTGGCGACGGCTCGCACCGAGGCCATTACGGCTACCAGCATCACCGAGGCGAAGTGAGGGTCAGTCATGAAGGTATAGGAAAGGATAAACGTGAGCGGATTGAAGAGATAGACTGCCACCCCAAGGGCAGCGCGTGCCGGGTCCACTCCCAGACGGCGGCAGATGTCATAGAGCGCCAGTCCACCGATAGCGACCATCACGACGGTCGAAACGCGGACTGCGCCCAGGGTGTTGTCGATGAATATGGCGAAGAGGCTTCCCCAGAGAATCTGAAAAACTGCTGTCGCCGCGACGACCGGAAAGACCGTCAGCCGATGCTCGTCTAGCAGAATCTCGACAGAACGAGAGTATCCCCAGTCGTCGGTGGTGGCTACCGGGGTCATCACTGGCACCCAGAAGGCGATGGACAGAAACGCTCCGAGTAGGGTGGCGATCAGCCAATTGCGGCGCAGGGACTTGATGATTCGATGCGTGGTGATCTCCGGAACTGATGCCCCGGCTGAAGACGACGTTTCGAGACTACTCATGTTCGAATCGATTACCGACATCGCACGAGCGTGCTGACATAGCGATAGCCAGTTTTCAGCGAGGCCTTCAGGTCACCCGACACCTTCGATTCTCCGCCTGCTCGGCGCCGCCATGAGACTGGCACATTGACGACTCGAAGGTCGGCTCTCGCGGCCCTGGCGATCATTTCGATGGGCCAGCCAAAGGTCATCTCCTGCATGTCCAGGCGCAGCAGATCAGCGCGGCTGATGGCCCTGAAAGGACCAAAATCCGTCACATGAACGCCGTACATCCTGGAAAGACCCTGCCGACCGAGCCAGTTGCCGAACCGTTGCTGCGTTGTTAGAGCGCCCGGCTGAACCGATCCCTGCAGGCGGGAGCCGACCACCAGGTCGGCAACCCCAAGAATGAGTGGTGAAACGACAATCGGCAGATCTGCAGGGTCGTCGCTCCGGTCACCATCCATGAAGACCAGGAGATCAGCTTTGTCAGCGGAGAGCGCACCTGCCAGGCAGGCTCGGCCGTATCCGCGTACTGGTTCATCCACGACCCGAGCACCCGCCGCAGCGGCCTTGTCAGCAGTGGCATCGGTGCTGCCGTTATCGACAACAATGACTTCCTGCAACCGGGCCTCCTCTGGCAGAGTGGAAGCGGCATCGAAAACATCGCGAACATGGTCGCCGATATTGGCCTCTTCATTGAGGCAGGGGATGATCACGGTTATGCAGTGTTCGGTGCTCATCGGGTCGCCTTGTCCAACTGTGACGTTCGGACGATCTGTTTACGGCGAAGTCCCTTTTCCGCCTGAGAGAAATACTCACGGATCGATCCCTGCGAGCGAATCCAGTCGAGATAGTGCCCGATGCCGGTTTCCAGATCGACTTGCGGTGTGAAGCCCAGCGCCGCGATACGGCCGATGTCGGAGATGAGCGCTCGCATTTCGCCTGGCCGGTAGGTGCCAGGAATGTCTGGTGGTAGAGGAGCTCCAAGGCGATCGGCCAACAAATTGGCCAAATCGGCGATGGCCACTGCATTGCCTGTACCGACGTTCATCACCAGCCCATCCGCCCGGGAGTCCGTGGCGGCGAGCAGATTCGCCCGCGCAACGTCCCCGGCATAGACGAGATCACGAGATTGCCGCCCGTCTTCATAGACGATCGGGGCAAAGCCATTAACCAACCGTGTGCAGAAGATCGCGATGACGCCGGTATACGGGTTGAAGACTGACTGGCGTGGCCCGTAGGTGCAGGAAAAGCGCAAAGCCACTACTGGCACGCCCGTGCTTTCGCCCCAGGTCAGCGCCAATCGCTCCTGATCGAATTTGGTGATGGCGTAGACATTCCGGCCACCGATTGGAGCCTTCTCGTCGGTTGGCGCAGGCTGTGCGGGAGCGCCACAATGCGGGCAAAGCATCTCGTATATGCCCTGTTCGAGTTGGTCGTTCGAACGAGGGAGTCCATAGAAGTGACCGTGAAGCGGGCAGCTGTAGGCTCCTTCGTCGTAGACAGCCTGCGACGACGCCAGCACGATCTTTCGGACTGGGAGCGCACGGTCACGGATGGTCTCCAGAAGGAGCGCGGTCCCATAGGAGTTGACGTGAAAGAATTTGGCGATCTCCGGCATATAGCCACCGTAGGCGGCCAGATGAAAGACCGTGTCCACGCCCTCAAGGGCGGCTTCCCAGTCTTTCCT
>JBGTJM010000127.1:0-2377 GCA_041745115.1 Thermomicrobiales bacterium | reverse complement strand
CGCCGCGAGGGCCAAATCCAAGAGGGATTGGCTGGGCATTTTCTCTTTTCGAGCAGCCCCTGAGTCGGTCCCCATGCGCATCAGGACTCGTCCATTTCAACGTCTTCCCAGGTCACTTCGCCCTCGACGTGCTCTGCGAATCTGTGGTACCAGGTGTCCTGCTCTGGAAGATCTGCAAGGTGCCGGTACGTCGCCTTGTCCTGAGCCAGCGCCAGGACAACGATCTCATCGGGGTTGCCAGCTTTGTTGCCGACGTAGCTGACGAATCGTCCCGGTATCCTGGGACGGATATCGCGGTTCCACTCGTCCATCAGACTGTCGAGCGCTGCCCGCCCTCCGGGCTTCAGTTTCGCGTGTCCAATCGTTCCGAACATGCCTGATCTCCTTTCCGCGTCCCACGCTAGGCCGGCGAGATGTTGAGATTCATTCGGAAGAGGTTACCGGGATCGTATTTTGCCTTCAGCTCGACCAGCCGCTCGTAGTTGGGACCGAAACTGCCGCGCAACGTCGCTTCATGGTCTTCGCCGAGACCGGCGAAGTTGATATAGGAACCTCCCTGCGAATACGGCTCCAGATTTGCGAGTGTCTCTCGTACCCAGGCGATTGCGTCGTCGTCGGTCACTGGCGATGTCCAGGAGCTCGCTTCCGCGTTGAACAGGAACTGTGCGTCGCGTCGATAGTACGGCGTTGCCGTTGGAGTAACCTCCGACATGGCGCCACCGAGATGCCAGATCAATTGATCGGACAGTGGGCTTGGTCGCTTTTTCGCCGATTCAACCATGGTCGCAATCGCGCCGTCGCTCAGATCATCGATGAACATTGACTTCCAGTAGTACCGGTCTCCAGCCGGAAAGAAGGGATCAAACGCTTGCTGCAACGCTGTCCAGGGAATCGGTCCACTCAGATCGAAGAGGGGCGTTCCCAGTTCACGAAGGGGGCTCATGACCCGCTCACCCTCATCGGGGTCTCCCGCGTAGACTGCAGCAGCAACAACAACTGGACGTCGGTGAATCTCCTCGGGGAACGGCTCAACTTCTGGTCCGCTCCAGAAAAGCAGAATCGCGCTGACATCGTCCGGCGCGGTCTGGATGAAGTCTCGCCACCGGCGAACAACACTCTCGCCCTCCTCGAGCGCATAGAACGGGGCCGCCAGGTGGACGATTGGTCCAACATCATGGGCACGGAACTCGAGCGAGGTTGCAACGCCGAAGTTACTTCCTGCACCCCGCATCGCCCAATACAGATCCGAATTCATTGCTTCATTGGCCGTCAAGAGTTGACCGTCGGCGGTCACCACATCGACGGAGAGCAGGTTGTCGATGCTCATGCCGTGCTTGCGGCGGACGTGTCCCAGGCCGCCATGGAGGGTCAACCCGCCGATCCCGGTCGACGACACGACCCCGCCAGGCACCACCAGACCGAAGGCCTGCGTATTGCGATCGAGATCGGCCCACGTTGCTCCACCTTCGGCGCGAACGGTCTTCGCCACCGGATCGACCCGCACAGCTCGCATTTCCGACAGGTCGATGACGATACCCTTGTCATTGACCGCCTTGCCGGCGACATTGTGTCCTCCGCCACGAACAGACAGGTCGAGATTGTGGTCGCGGGCGAAATTGACAGCATCTATGACATCTGCCACCCCACGACACCTGACGATCAGCCCGGGGTACCGATCGATCATCCCGTTCTGGACCTTGCGTGCCTCGTCGTAGCCGACATCGGTCGCGGAGAGGGACATTCCAGCGAGACCGGTCCGGAATTGCTCGACGGCTTCGGTCGGAACCTGGTCGAACGTGACGGAGAGCGCCTGCGAAGCTGACATTTGACGTACCTCCACGCACCTGCAAGGGCAGGCAGGCGAATGGCGCAAAAACTCTTCACGTGCGATGACTCTGGCAGCAGAATAGACACAAACGCCCCCTATGTCAACAGCTTGTATGGGATCAACAGGGCCTTTTCAAGAGAGCATCAGAACATCACCAGTCGACGCCATGCTGGCGGCTGGGGGACTCTTTTCGTGAGCTCGTCATCGCGCTTGTATCATTGGGGGCGTTGTCCATCAGAACCTGCATTATTGTTGTAGGACAGTTCACAATGTAGCGATCTTAGTCTTCAACCGAATTCTTGAAAAGTCCCGGGCATTGCGCTATCGCTATGACCGGCAATGCTCCTCCGATCCGGAGACTCGCCCCAATGCCGATCCCATTCACCGCGAGCGCGATATGAAGGTTGCGATCTTTAGCACTAAGCCCTATGACCGGTCGTTTCTGACCGCGGCCAACATGGCCCACGCCCACGAGCTGATCTTTCTCGAGCCGCGCCTGACAATCGAAACGACCGTGCTGGCGGCTGGCTTCCCGGCGGTCTGTGCGTT
>JBGTJM010000126.1:0-2400 GCA_041745115.1 Thermomicrobiales bacterium | reverse complement strand
CTTTATTCTTGCTTCGCAGGTCAAACGGTGGGCTTAACGGCTCTTACGAATGCCGATACAAGCTTGCCACCCGAGTTGTAATACTCCTCATAGGCGGCCGCATCCCACTCCTGATTCGGCTCTGAACAGCACCCACCGCTCATAGTTTCGGCGAGATCGGTGGGATCGTACTCACGGGTCACCTCGATGCCAGCATCTCCAAATCCGGCGTCGGTGAGGTATGACACGTACTCATCCGAATCGAGCGCGCCCGCCACACAGCCTACCCACGCTTCCATGTCCTTTCGCAGGCTCTCAGGAAGCTGGCCAATCGAGACAACGTCAGATACTGCAAACCGGCCGCCCGGTTTGAGCACCCGGAACGCTTCCCGGATGACCTGTGGCTTGTCCGCCGAAAGATTGATCACGCAGTTGGAAATGATCACATCTACAGAATTATCCGGCAGAGGAATCTCCTCGATGTGGCCCTTAAGAAATGTGACGTTGTCGATACCAGCGTCTCGCTTGTTCCGGTTCGCCAGCGCCAGCATCTCGTCGGTCATATCGAGCCCATAGGCGAATCCCGTTGGGCCAACCCGCTTTGCGGAGAGAATCACGTCGATCCCTCCACCCGATCCGAGGTCCAGAACGGTTTCCCCTTCTGCCAGTGAAGCCAGCGCGGTTGGGTTGCCGCAACCAAGCGACGCCAGCATGGCGGCCTCGGGAACGGCGTGCTTCTCTTCATCGCCATAAAGGTTGCTGGTGATGGGATCGCTGCTGGCCGGCTGACAGCAACTCCCGCCCATGCCAGCCGATTTCGCCAGCGAGCCATACTTGTCGCGTACACGATCACGAATATCCTCACTCGTCTGTTCGGGTGTAGCAATCTGAACCATCGTTCTACTCCTTTGTTTTTTCCGGCCGACGCCGAACATATCGACGTCTATCAATGTGTACAACCAAAAAAAGAGGCTTCCGCCTACCGCACCATGGCCGCATTCGCGGTCCGCATCAACGCGTCCAATGCATGCTGGCCCTCGTCGGTCAGCTGATAGTACGCCCACACGCCCTGCCGGGAAACATCGATCAATCCGGCCTCTGCCAAGATCTTCATATGATGAGAAATCGTCGGTTGTGAGAGTTCGAACCCAGATCCGACATCACATGCGCACACCGGAGCATCCTGCCCGGCTACGAGAAGAAATATGTCCAGTCTCCGCGGATCACCCAATGCCTTGAATATCGTCAGCAACCGCGATCTCTCGCGATCTGACATCGCCACCGGCGCCGAAGGCACTTCACAACATTGGACTGGCCGAACACGACTGTTCATACGAGCACGATACCAAAGACATCGATGGATGTCAATATATGGTCGCAGAGCTAACGCAGCTCATTGAGTCAGAACGTGCAAGAGATAGGCATCATCCCAGCCAGCACGTTTGCGTTCGCTCTTGATACTGCCCTTGATTGCCCTATCCCGCTTGAGCAATCTGAGCGCCATCCGTCTTAGCATGGCCAGATTCTGATGGGTGCGCTCATCCCCGATGATTCGCTCTGCCCGCACCGTGACCACGCTGCGCAATCCTGGAAAGCGACCGGCAGGATCGAGATAGCGGATCAGGTCGGCATCATTGGTGGCCCAGGCGGTCATCAGGTGCAGCGCCTCCAGCCCTCGGCTCCGATCATGACTGCGGCGCAGCGTCTTGCCATCGACCGCAATCGCCTGCTCACTCCGCACCTCGTCAGGCAGGGTCGAACGCCCCCATGCCACCAGGACCGCTTCCGGTTGCAGCGGATCGAGCAGACTGAAGAACCGCCCCATGGTGTCATGGGAGGGAATGCCATGTGGAAGCTCCAGAAAGGTGCGCAGCCACTCTTCCTTGGATCGCCCGTAACTGGCAATGTCCATCGATGAATCGGCTCCGCTGAGCACCCCACACAGCGCAATCGTGATGATATCGACCAGCCGATGCTGGCGACGATGCATCGTGCGCGGGTCGGGAAGGGTCCAGATAGGAGAGAAATACGGGGGATTGTTGGGGGTCCACCACAGAGCCTTTCGCGCGAGGAGCGAATACGTCTGCGGGGCGCAATCAGTCTACCCCTGCTCCGATTCATGTCAAGGTGCTGCGATGGCCATCCCATTCCATCACCAACTTCTGAACAGGATCAGAAACATGTGAGACAACGAGGAGGATGAAACGAGGGGAAGCATCCGGCAAACTGATGCGGTGTGTAAACGCTTCAGTAGGAAGGAGTTCCCCTCATGGGTAAGCGTAACAAGAGCAGCTGGGGTGCTGCATCGATTGGCCGCGGCCAATCGATGCAGGCGTCGCGACGGACACCGTGGGTCCCGGACATCGTGAGCCTCAGCCCGCAGGCCACCCAGCGGTTGCAGGCGGTCGAGTTTTCGTTCAG
>JBGTJM010000125.1:0-2553 GCA_041745115.1 Thermomicrobiales bacterium | reverse complement strand
CGCTGGTTGAAGGAAGCGGAAATCTGCGACTCACTCGACGAGATCGATTTCATCGAGGTGCATGCTTTTGGCTGTCAGCCGAAAAGCCCGAACCCTATGGTTGATCCGGTTGGGTATGCCGCAGAACAGGACCGGTTGCGTACCGCGTATGCCGAGGCGTATGCCGGATTCTTCGCCAGCCGGTTGCCAGACCATGGGGTGCCGTGTCGGTTCACGGTTCACCTGGTCGATGTGCCTGACAAAGCGGCTTCCTACGAGTTTTACAGCACGGCGCTGCTTCAGCGGACATTGCAGAAGTAACAGTCTCGTCCACAATGCCCGGGACGGTGCTCGGCGCGGTTGCAAGACCCGCGCTGCGCATTCGTTGCGCGCCTACAGGTTCTCCCTCAGTCGATATGCCTGCTTTAATCAGACATCCTTCTTACGACTGTCTCTGGAGTAGTTGCCTTCAGTGCGCGGCGGCGGTTTCCAGCCCTGGCATGAACTCGAAACCGGCTATCCGCTTCGCAGGCGGTGGGGACCAGGAGCGCTTGCTGTGGGTGAGCCCCATATCGGCAATCGCTTCTGCCATCTTGATCGCCCATACCATTGAGTCGACCACGGGGATGCTGTCGTATCCACGAGCGCGCAGACCGTCCTCTACCTCGCGCGCTGCGCCGAGCATCCCCGTGCAGCCAAATACCATAACGTGGGCGCCGTCCTGCTCGACACACTTTACGGCTTCGTCTGTGAGCGCCTGGACCATCCTGCAGTGGTCGGTTTCGAGCTCGAGCACCGGAATCTCCACCGCACGAACCGAAGCCAGTTTGTCACGAACTCCGTAGATCTTCGCCTGATTCTCGAATTGGCGTCTGAGATGCGCCGTCACGGTGATCACACTGAACGTATGGCCCAGCATCGACGCCACGTGCATCGTTGCCTCGCAGGGACCAATGACCGGGATCGACACTGCCTCGCGACCGGCCTGCAGTCCGGGATCACCCATGCAGTTGATCACCACCGCGTCCATTCCGTCGCGCTCAGCCTCAATGATCTTGGCTACCGTATCTGGCTGGGCCAGCATCTCGTCATAATCAGATTCAATCGAAACAGGGCCATGATCTATGGCAACATGGCTCAGTTCCGTGTCACCGCGAATGATTTCCAGAAATTGACTGGCGGATGAAAAGTCAGGAGTTGTGATTGGAGTGACGATCCTGAGCTTCATTTTGCTCCCCTCTTCGAGCTTCGCCACCCTGCTCGGGCAGCGATCAACGGGAATCAACTACGTTTCACCAGCCGTTTCGAGGATGATAGCAAAACAGGCAATCAGAGATGAGCAAGTTGTAGAACTCGATGTTCGCTCAAAAGCATCCTGATCATTTCTGTCCGCAAGGTGCAGCGTCGCGTGAAGCGGGCTTGGTGGAGTCTGTGCGATTCCCTGCGAAGAAAGGCCTCAACGGTAATGACAACTTCCTAAGCGAGAGCCGATGTCCAGCTGGATTGGACCTTCCAGATGTCGCCGGGATTCCATTGTGATGATAACCGGGTTACCGTGACGAGAGAATCAGACGGGTTCGATCGGGAATACAGGAACAATCTATAGCGAAATGTCTCTCTGCCGTGAACTCACCAAACACTCGAAGGAAGAGAAACTGATGACTCAGAAAGAGGTCGTGGTCGTAGGCGGCGGTATGGCAGGTCTTGTTGCTGCAACTCAAGCGCAGCAACTCGGAGCAAGTGTCACTTTGATCGAAAAGGGGCCATCGCCGGGCGGTTCGCTGGCGCTGTCTGGAGGCACCCTCTGGTGTGCAAAGACGGCCGAAGACCTGCAGCGACTCGTGCCCCGAGGGCATCCCGTGCTGGGCCCGATTCTTGTCGAAGACTATCCCGATGGTGTCGCCTGGTTACAGAGCCTGGGCGCGACGCTAACCCGTTTGGAAGGCAAGGACGACCGCGTCGTGTACATGATGGATCCGAGTCCGCGCGCTTTTGTCGGCCACATGGTGGATCAGTTTCTGAAAGGTGGCGGTACGCTGCTGAACGAGACCAGTGCGATCGATCTGCGCATTAGCGATGATGGATTGGTCACCGGGGTCACGGTCCGCCAGGGAGACGGCCCTCGACATGTTCTGGATGCGCCGGTGGTGATCCTCGCCAGCGGCGGTTTCCAGGCGAATCCGGAGATGATGGCTCGCTATTTCGGTCGATGGTCTGATCGTCTGGTCCTACGCGGTAATCCGCACAGTACAGGCGATGGCTGGACGATGGCGCAGGCGATCGGCGCCGGAACCAGCGCAGCAATGGGTAGCTTTTACGGCCATCTTTTGCCATCACCGCCAGCTAAGGTGCCCACGAATGACTTCATCGCATACACCCAGTATCACAGCGAACGTGGCGTGCTGGTCAACCGTGAGGGAGTCCGGTTCACCGATGAATCGCTAGGTGATGAAACGAATGCCCAAGCGGTCGCTCGACAGAACGAGGCAGTTGCCTTCCTCATCTTCGACGATACCGTTTATCGTGAATTTGCCGTGCGGCCAGGTGGAAATGGAGCCAGGGCTAGTGATACGT
>JBGTJM010000124.1:0-3149 GCA_041745115.1 Thermomicrobiales bacterium | reverse complement strand
GTTGTAGTTCACCGCCTCTCGAATCGCATCGTGAATCCACTCGACCGGATAGATTTCCACGGCCATTCGAATCTGATCGACAATAAGCGGCGTCAGGATGCCGATATTCTCTTCGTATGTTGCGTAAACTGACGCTGCCTGGCGTTTAAGAGAAGCGGCGGCATCGGTGACTTCGCTTGAATCCAGGTCGTCAGGCTTTGCTGCGTGCTCAGGCTCGACCGACGGCAGCGTGTAGTAGGTGAGCTGGCGCTGATCGTCCTCTTTCCATCGCCGAGTGAGTGCGCCACGGACCACTGCCCGGTTCAATCCCCGGATGATACGGGAGGACGCACTTTGCTCGCTGGACGTTGGGCTGAGGGATGAGTTGAGTAGCTCATTGGTCAGGAGTGCCTCTTCATCGACGGCCGCGTCGAGGAACTCAGGACTCTGCTGAATCCTGAAAAACGCGAGCAATACATGCAATTCGTCGAGGTTCGATGAACTGGAGAGGTAGGCGTCGAAAAACTCAGTGGGGATTGCGACCGCACTGCTTGCCACTGAGACTTCAATCGTAGAGTTCATCGACTCATTTGACATTGATACAGCCGATTCCTGTCAAAGGCGCGTGTCGCGTATTGGCTCGAGTGACGTAAACCGTGCGGTCTTCTCAAAAAAGTGCGCAAAGAACGCATCGGTGGGACCATTTCGGTGCTTCGCCAGGATAATTTCCGCCTTGTCCTTTCGGTCAGTATCCGGGTCGAATTTATCCTCTCTGTGGATGAAGATCACGATGTCAGCGTCTTGCTCGATCGATCCCGACTCGCGAAGGTCGGACAGCATCGGGCGGTGACCTGTTCGGCTTTCGATGGCCCTCGAGAGTTGAGAAAGCGCGATTACGGGTACGTTCAACTCGCGGGCAAGGCCTTTCAGGCCCCGAGAAATCTCGGCGATCTGCTGGACACGGTTGTCGCTGCGAGTTCCCTGCATAAGCTGGAGATAGTCGACGATGACCAGATCGAGCCCGTGCTCAGCCTGGAGGCGCCGGGATTTGGACTTGATATCCATCACGCTGAGCACTGGCGAATCATCGATGTAGATTGGAGCCATGCCGATGACTCCCAGAGCGCGTGAGAGACTGCCCCACTCCTTGTCCGAGATGTTGCCAACACGAAGCTTGTGGATGTCGACTGTTGTCTCGATCGAAAGGATGCGCTGTACCACCTGGTCGGCCGGCATCTCGAGGGAGAAAATTCCGACGGTTCGACCATGTTTGACAGACGCGGCATGGGCGATGCCAAGCGCAAACGACGATTTACCGAAACTGGGTCTGGCAGCGATAATAATTAGGTCAGAACGCTGGAAGCCACCAGTCAGTTTGTCGAGCTCACTGAATCCAGTAGGTACGCCGACAAGCGATCCGCGATCGTGCTGAAGCGTATCGAGTTTCTCGAAGATTTCATCCAGGACTTCCTGGATCTGAACAAATTCACGCGTTGCGCGCCTTTGTGCCACGTCGAACACCGCTCGCTCGGCGCGATCGAGCGCGTCTTCCACTTCGAGATCGTTGCGGAATCCCATGCCCACAATCGAAGCGCCAGCATCGATCAGGCGGCGCATCGTGGACGTGCGTTCAACGATCTTGGCGTAGTACTCAACATGGACAGCCGTAGGCACGGCATCCATGAGTGAAGCCAGGTAGGGCAGTCCACCGATCTGGTCGAGCTGCCCTCGCCTGGCCAGTTCGTCGGAGAGTGTCAGGATATCGGTGGGTTCGCGACGTTCGTAGAGTTCCCTCACGGCCTGATAGACCGTGCCATTGGCAGGATGGTAGAAGTCGTCCGCTTTGAGTGACGTCGCGATGAGAATGATGGCGTCGCGGTCGAGAAGCATGCTGCCGAGCACCGACTGCTCGGCTTCAAGATTGTGTGGTGGAAGCCGCTCGACGGCGGTCACCATTGCGGGACTCCAGCATGTGGCCGGGTGGGGTTCCTGCAATAGCAGCATCCCATCGGGCGGGGCCAAATCACTTTGATAGTGAGTAGTGTATCAGCAGCCGTTCGGGCCACTGCTGCAACAGGCCTCTAAGCTGACTCAGCCGCTGGTTCTTCGGTCTCAGCAGCAGGATCGGTGGCCTCAGCGTCAACGATACCGTTGACAATGACCGTGATTTCCGGTCGAAGTCTGCCGACCAGATGAATTGTGACCTTGTGCTCACCAGATGTCCGGATAGGCTCTTCGAGCACGATCTTTCGACGATCGATGTCGTGACCAACCGCTTTGGCAAGCTTTTCGGCGATGTCAGCAGACGTCACCGAACCGAAAAGTCTACCCTGCTGCCCTGCCTTTGCCTCGAACTCCAGCTTCACCTTGGCTATTTTTTCCGAGAGTTCCAGCTGATCCTGCTCCTGATAGGCGATTTTGCGATCGCGAACCTTCTGGTTTTCAGCCAGGACCTTCAATTCGCCAGGAGTTGCAAGAACCGCAAGCCCCTGCGGTATGAGGTAGTTTCGAGCGTAGCCGTCGGAAACTGACTTGACCGTTCCGGCTTCTCCCAGAGTATCAATATCTTGACGCAAAATGACCTTCATGGCTGCCTTCCATTAGCACTATGTGCGGACTGAGTTAGCTCGCTGGGAGAGTGTACGTACACTGTTTGCATCCTATGTAACTATACGTGGTGACGGTTCCGGTTTCAAACTGGAGTTGGAGGCTAATCCTACGATTCCAGTGAATCTGAAGTCAGGTGATAGAGCGCAATCGAACCCGCTACCGCGGCGTTTAGAGAATCAACTGCGCCTCGCTGTTCGATTGCTGCGACAAAGTCGCATTGGCGACTGATCGAGGGGCTCATGCCTTTTCCTTCAGCGCCAACCACCAGAATGAACGGTGCAACTGAGCTGATCGAACTGAGTGGTATCGCTGAGTCGGATCGATCGAGGCCAACCACCCAGTATCCAGCAGTTTTCGCCTCGCCCAATGCTCGAGAAAGATTGGTGACCTGGGCGATTTGCAGGTGCTCGACGGCGCCTGACGATGAGGATACGACCGCAGGCGTAACCTCTACCGATCGATCCTTCGGAATGATCGCCGCTGGCACGCCAAATGCCTCGGCTGACCGAAGAAGTGTGCCGAAGTTCTGAGGATCGGTTAGATGGTCCAATGCCAGCGCG
>JBGTJM010000123.1:0-6972 GCA_041745115.1 Thermomicrobiales bacterium | reverse complement strand
GAACCATCGTCGACTCTCGCCGGTGATATCGTGATCGCCCCGGCAGGGCCTGTGCTATTCATTCTGTGGTGGTCAATGATCACGACATCAAGGCCCTGATCGGTCGCATACTTCACGGTCAGGTCGTCTGACGATCCACAGTCGACGACGATGAGCAGTCTCGAGTTGCGTGCCACGAACTCATCGACGGCCTTCCTGCTCAACCCGTATCCTTCCGCGCGGGTAGGTAACCTCGCAGCGACGAGTGAAGGTTCAAACGCCACCTCCTGAAGTGCGAGCAGGAGGATCGCTGTCGAGGTCATTCCGTCGGCGTCGTAATCTCCAAAGATACCGATCCGCTCACCAGCCACGACCGCCCGGCTAATGCGATCAGCGGCAAGCTGCATATCCACGAGCAGAAAGGGGTCTGGCAGCCCCTTGTCATCCTGATCGAGGAAGCTTCTTGCCTCATCTTGTGACCGAATTCCACGTTGCACCAGCAGTGCATTCAGCAACGGGTGCTCATGCACCACGGGGCCGCCGATTGGCGGCCCGGGAGGCGCAATCCACACCTGCTGCGGACTTTTGCGCCTGATCGACGAGGACACGTTCAACCCGATCAACTCCCGCCGCGTATACTCCAGCGCACCTGCGACACTGTCAAAAGCTCACGCTACACGCTACTATACCGGTGCGTGGTATTTCCCCGATGGGAGCATTTGCAGATGGTTTCCGGGGGTTAAGATCAAACCCCGACCACGTGAAATCGCATGGGAATTGCCAGGGAGGGCCTATGCGCACCCGCACGCTACAGCGAATATCGTTACTCGTGCTCGGCTGTCTGAGCATCATCCTTTTTTCACCGATCTCTGCTCTACAAGCTCAGGAGTGGTCGCCGCCCCGCACAGTCTGGGTTGCCGACACCGGTCACACGATCGATGGCTATTTTCTCGACGATTGGAGAGAATATCCCGATCTCTTTGGCCTGCCCATAACGGAGGAGGCTGAGCGCCCAACGCTCATCATTGGACTGCCCGCCGACATTCGCATCGTGCAGTACTTCGAGCATCTTGCCATTGCCTACGTGCCGGAGGCTTCAGAACGAGACCTGATGGTCCGTGCTCTTCCGCTGGGTCAGGATGCCCTCCTTCGCGATCTGAAGGCCAACAAGGATTTGAAACCACCGGGCCCAACAACATGTTCCAACTCCGCTGGCACGTGTCTCGAGCATGAACGCACCGGTTTTTCGATTGCCGGGGACTTTCTGACTTTCTGGGAAGATCATGACGGAGATCGTCTTGTCGGCGCCCCGCTGACTGAAGCGTTCGAAACGGCGGAGAGAACATTTACACAGTACTTCGAAAACGTCGTCCTTCAGCAAGAAGCACAGCAGGACGTGATCCTTCGACCCGTCGGCAGAGAAGGAGCCACGTTTCTGAGGCTCGCAACCAGTCCGATTCCTCAGCCTTCACAAATCCCCGAGTATGACGAAGCCCTCTTCGTCCCGCCGGCTCCTTCGCTCCCTGCGGTCTCGAACGAAACGAATGTTCCAACGTCAGGCAGCGACACAATTCAGGTAACCTCCGGCGGCTCCGTTGGATCGTCCCTGGTCGGACCAGGACCTCAACAGGGTTCATTCAAGGAGATCGTGATTTCGATCTCAGCGCAGTCGCTGTGGGCCTACGAGAACAACACGCTGGTAGCCCAAACACTGGTCAGCACTGGAACGGCAGAAGTCCCGGAAACCGTCACTCCGGTTGGCTTCTACTCCGTTCACCTGAAGTACGCCAGCCAGACGATGGAAGGAACAATCAGCAACGAAGACTATCGAGTTGAAGATGTCCCATGGGTCATGTACTTCGACTACCTTGGCAATGCAATCCATGGCACGTACTGGCATAGCAACTTTGGAACGCCCATGAGTCACGGATGTGTCAACCTTCCGCTCGATGTTGCTGAGTTCCTCTACAATTGGGCTCCCGAGGGAACGGCTGTTTCCGTTATCGCCTGATGCGTGGGTGACGTGCCAATAAGAGAATCGTTTTCACATGTCGAATGGACGGTTCTCACCGAGTTGCCAATCAGGGTGGTTGCAGCGGCGATGGCTGTCGATCCGGTGGACGGGATGGGCGCTTTACTCGAAGAAGTCACGGGCGTAACCCAGCTGTCGCAGGGGGCGGCATCTCGGCAGGACTCGCGTCTCGTCCAGGAGATTTTCAAGTTCTTCAAAGCCGAAGAAGGTTCGGGAATCCAGAGCATTGCTCCGAGCCAGCGCGAAGTCACCCAGCTGGTGCCAGAAACACTCGTGCTCGCTCGCGACGTTATACGTCTGTTGACTGAGCGCACAGAACACCAGGAGTTGGAATCGTATCGGACCTGGCTTCTCGAAACTGCTGAAGCAGTTTGCGTTGCTGCCAAGTCAGGTCGCACCTTTCTGGGTGTTGGAGGAACGCGGCTGACCGAATCAGAACGTGGCTTTCTCGAAAACCTGCGAGACGCGATGACTCCTGAGAGTTGGCAAGAGAGCTGACAGTTCATCGATCATTGCTCCGTCTGGCGACGGACATGATAGTGCCGGCAGAGACCAATCCTTTCGAGATATCGTTCACCCTGGAGCAACATCGTGAGCTCAAGTCGATCTCAATATGACGCCATCGTTGTTGGCTCAGGACACAATGGCCTGATTGCCGCTTCGTACCTCGCCAAGACGGGGAAACATGTGCTGGTGCTCGAGCGCCGATCCATCATCGGCGGCGCGACGGTAACCGAAGAGGCGTTTCCCGGCTACCATCTTTCGACCTGCTCCTATGTGTGCAATCTGCTGTTGCCGGAAGTCATCCACGACCTTGATCTCGTGCGTCATGGCTACCAGATTCGGCCCTTCGATCCGGTCTACTTCTGCCCGTTTCCTAACGGCCGATACTACATGTCATTCCTCGACGGCGCGAAAACTCGTCAGCAGATCGCCAAGTTTTCCCAAAAGGACGTCAAAGCGTACGACGCCTACTGGGCCATGTGGGACAGAATCATTGCCCGAATGAAGCCGCTGCTCTTGCGCCAGGCTCCGACCGAGCGGGAAGTCGAAGCAGCATTCGCCGGACCCGACGGTCGCGAAGACTGGCTAACCCTGACCGAACAAAGCATCGCCCAGATTCTCGATCGATTCTTCGAGTCACTGGAAATCAAGGCGCCTCTTTCGACCGGTGGAGTGATTGGCGTCAATGCTGGCCCACACACACCTGGCACTGGCTACGTCAAGTTTCACCACCTCATCGGCAGTATCGACGGCGTGCAGGGAGCTTGGGGCTATGTCACAGGCGGAATGGGAGCGGTCAGTGCAGCGATTGCCGCATCAGCACGCGAACATGGCGTAACGATCATGACGGACGCTGAGGTGGCAGAAATCGACATCGTCAACGGTAGAGCAACGGGCGTCCGCCTGCTCGATGGCCGTCGGTTCTCAGCCGATGTCGTGCTTTCCAATGCCGATCCCCATCGAACGTATCTGGAAATGGTCAACGAGCGCGAGCTGCCCTCAGATTTCGTCGATGGGGTCCGCCGAATTCGCCACAAAGGATCGGTCGTGAAGGTCCTACTGGCACTAGGCGAACTGCCAGATTTCACCGCAATGCCTGGAACAACAATCGGTCCGCAGCATACTGGCGGTATCGTCATCAACCCTTCAGTCGAGTACCTCGACCGGGCTTGGCAAGACTGCGAGCTCGGGAACCCATCGAGTAGACCGTTTATGGACTGC
This sequence comes from Thermomicrobiales bacterium, assembly GCA_041745115.1. Lineage (GTDB taxonomy): Bacteria > Chloroflexota > Chloroflexia > Thermomicrobiales > UBA6265 > JAHBVL01. The sequence continues at coordinate 3,236 of JBGTJM010000123.1, read as the reverse complement.
TACATCCAGACCGCAACTGAGGATGGCCTTGCACCATCCGGCAAGCACACGATGAGTCTCTTTGTTCAGTATGCTCCGTACGATTTAGCTTCTGGCACCTGGGAAGAACGGCGTCAGGAAATTGGAGACAACATCGTCGATACGCTCGCAGAGTTCGCGCCGAATATCTCGTCTGCGATCGAGCATATGCAGGTCCTGGGACCGCCAGACATCGAATCGATTATCGGCATCACAGGGGGCAACATCTTCCACGGGGAAATCATGCCCGACCAGATGTTTGGCAATCGTCCGGTCCCCGGATACAGCGGGTACGAGAGTCCCGTGAAAGGACTCTACCTTTGCGGTAGTGGCGCCTGGCCAGGAGGGGCGGTTTTCGGAGCTCCCGGCAGGAACTGTGCGCTGGAGGTACTCTCGTCATCAAGCGATTAGCAGCAATCGCCGACCGACATTCGGCAGCACCATGATCGACGGAATCTACAACGCTCTCAAACCGGCAATCTTCTCGGTCGATCCCGAAACAGTTCACGACGCGTCGATTGCAATGCTTGGCAGCATCTCGGAGCAACCAGACCTCCTGTCGGTATTCGCTCGACTGACGCGGCACCATTTCGATCCATCGCATGCCGTCAATGCGTTCGGATTACGTTTCTCCTCTCCGTTGGGCGTCGCAGCAGGCCTCGACAAGAACGCGGTCGCATTTCCTGCCCTGCTGGCACTCGGTTTCAGCCATGTCGAAGTTGGCACGGTAACACCGAGACCACAACCAGGCAACCCCAGGCCAAGGGTCTTCCGTCTTGTCGAAGATCAGGCGCTGATCAACAGCATGGGGTTTCCAGGCAGGGGAGTTAGTGAGGTCGTGGCGTCATTGGCCAAGCTCAAACTCGACTCCATGACCGTTGGATGCAACATCGGTCCAAATCGCTCGTCGGTAGAGGCAGGCAATTCAACAGAAGATATGGTCGCCTGCTACCGGGCGGTCGCTTCATCGGCATCATATGTCACGATCAACATCTCATCACCCAACACCGCCAATCTGCGCGACCTACATCAAAAGCAGGCGTTGAAGCGCCTGCTCTCTGCCATCAATCTCGAGCGAGCATCGCTTATCCGCAAGCCGCTCCTGCTCAAGATCTCACCTGATCTGGATTCACAACAGCTCGATAATCTTCTCGACGTCGCCACTGAGCAGGCAGTCGACGGGATCATTGCAACCAATACGACCACCCAGCGACCGGCAACGCTGAGATCCGCGTCTCGAACCCAAGCTGGAGGCCTGAGCGGCATCCCACTTTCCTACACTTCAGCCGGAATCGTTCGGGCGATCGCGACGAAGACGGCGGGCGCTTTGCCGATCATCGCCGTCGGTGGCATTTTCACCGGAGCAGATGTTGTCGGCGCCATCATGAACGGTGCCACACTGGTCCAGACCTATACAGGACTGGTGTACAGCGGACCTGGGATGCCTCGCAGAATCGCCGCAGAAATCGACATCGAGCTCCAACGGCACCGAGTCCGCACACTCGAAGAGTTGCGCGGCGTGCTGATCGGACGGTAATCAGGCGGCATACAGGATAGCGATACTGCTGCCAACCCACAAAAGCAGCGACGCCAGCAACGGGCGATCTCTCACCAACAGCACTTCAGGGCTGCCACCAAGCTTACGAATGTACAGAAGATAGAGATACCGCAACACCGCGTAGATCACGATAGGGATGGTCAACATCATCGCGTGGTTCTGCGGCAGAGTCGGCGCTTCAAACGTGTACACCGAGTACGCCAAAATGGTCGCCGCCGCCGAAACCCCAATCACCTGGTCGAGCATTCCGATGCTGTACGACTCCAGATTTTGGCGATGAGCTCCAGCGATCTCCTGCAACGTCATCAGTTCGTGCCGCCGCTTGCCGAATCCCACCAAAAGTGCCAGCATCAGTGTGCAAATGTAGAGCCACGGCGATATCGGCACTGATATGGCGACGGCTCCAGCTGCCGCGCGTATCACGAATCCCAGCGAGATAATGATCACGTCCAGAATCACGTAGTGCTTCAGACCCGCGTTGTACCCCGCCATGACCAGGACGTATGCCAGCACAATGCCCGCGAGTTCCGGCCGCACGACGAACGCCGCACCGAGGCCAGCGAGGATCAGCACACCCGCGAGTTGAATCGCCAGCGCAGGCTGAAGTTCTCCTGAGGCAATTGGCCGGAACCGCTTTGTTGGATGAACGCGATCCTGCTCGGCGTCGAGCACGTCGTTGACCAGATACATTGCACTCGAGACCGCGCATAGTGCAATGAACGCCATAAGGCTCTGCACCAGAGGCCCGAGTTCGAAGACACTCCGCGTAAAGATCAGCGCCGCGAAAACCAGTAAATTCTTGGTCCATTGCAAAGGTCGGAGCGCCCGAATGACCGCTGGCAGTCCCTGCAACGGATCGAGCGGCTCAGCAAGACCATGTGTGCTCCTACGTTCATCAGAGCCCGGCTGATCACGCAGGATTTTCAGCCGGCTTCGATCAGGCTGATCGGGCTCTTGCCCATTCTCGTTGTCGCTCTTATGAGAACTCACGCCCGGTCCGTTCGAAGGCAAGTGAATCCCGCCCAGTCAGATGATCGGCAACCCTGATCGCCTGCGCCATGATCGTGAGAGCCGGATTGACCGCGCTCGACGATGGGAAGAACGATGCATCGACGACGTACAGATTGTCATGGTGGTGAGCCTTGCACCACGGGTCGAGCACCGATTTTCCCTCATCGAAACCGAACCTGAGCGTCCCGACCATGTGAGAGTTCGTCTCGATGCCCATAGTCTTTGTCACGACCACTGGATATCCCGCTTCACGAAAAACGTGCTTCGCTGTCTCGATAAATCGACGGTGCGCGGCGGTGTTTGTTGGCTTCCACTGAATGTGCACCCGTCCATCCGATGTCTCCGAGACGCGGTTCTCCGGATCGGGCAGATCCTCAGACATCACCCACCAGTCCGTGCTGCGCGCGGCAACCTGTCCAAGGAGATTCATTGATACCCTTCGAAGTGAAGGCTTTAGCATCGCTCCGTGCACTTTCCCCACCGGCTGCAGGTTCCCCATGGGCCACGGGAACCCCGGTCCCCGGAAGTAGAAGTCATTGATCGAAATCGACTTCTGAACCACGGAGCCATTGATGCGCGTTGGGTGCACGGCCATCAGCACAGCGTTGTTGTGTGCCATGTAGTTCCGGCCGACCTGTCCAGATCTGTT
>JBGTJM010000122.1:0-17308 GCA_041745115.1 Thermomicrobiales bacterium | reverse complement strand
AATCTCCTGAAGAACGGTGCAGAGTTCACCTGTAGACCGAATCGAGTGAAGTCCGAGCCAGTAGTCGCCAGCCACCCCATCGTTGTCGGCTACGACGTACCGATGGGTCCTGCTGCTCGATTCCGGACCGGCGAGAAACATCACATTTTCGAGCTGATCCTCCGTAAACCAAAAATACGCGGAAGGGGGCAAGGCTGTCAGTACCGTCTCATGATCTTCGAATTGCTCCGAAGCCCACTTAACGGCATTCCAGTAGTCCGGGCTGCTGCCGGATGAGGTAATTCGCCAGGAAGCAGCCGCACCACCATACAGAATCGCTGGAATGAGAAATATCGCTACCACTAGAATTCGAGCAAGCGGAGTCAGCACGGGTCCCGCACGGGGCAACGAAGTCCACAATGTCAGCAGGGCCAGAACGACAATCATGTATCCGAGAGGCAGTATCAGCGTCAGGTAACGGGCTGCTGGGTCAGAGGTGACCAGCACTGCGACGGCCAGGATCACCGACCAGTGAACGACGACGATGGTGCCGACAGCCCAGCTGCGCCATGCATCAGCATGTTCAGTGCTTCGATCCAGGACTGCGTGTGTCACCACACCCGTGCTGAGCAAAATGAGATAGGGCATGAATACATAGAGGACACCAGAGGTAAAGTTGTCAGTCCAGATCGAGAAACTCAGACCGGGAGATTCCCGAAAACTCTCAAGACTGAACAGATGGCTGCCTAGCAACGACCGACCAAAATATCCTTCGCCGGTGCCGCTTCTGGTCCCGGAAAGGCTCCCAAGTGCCAGAAGCGTCACCAGTGGCAGCGTCGAAAGCAGTCCGCTCAGGAGAATGGACCGATGCGTTGCCAAGAGCGACTCCCGCCAGACGAGAAGAGCGACGAGGGCGAGAGCAGGTATCGCAAGCCAGAACCCAACGTGGGTGAAGGTGCCAACGGTCACGAGGATTGGAATCCAAATCACAACTCGCACTGGGCCGAACCTCGTTGCCGGACCATCACGCAAGAGTCTCGCGAACAAGAGAAGCAGGAGCACGATTTCTGCTGCTAGAACACCGTAGGGGCGTATTGTCACGCTCCAGAGGATCAGATTGGGATCGGCTGAGACGAAAAAGCCAGTAAGTAGTGCCGCGACCAGGCTACCGGTGATTTCGCGCATCAGCTTCATGCTGAGCGGGATCACAAAGACCGAAATGACCATTGAGAGGACTCGAGTTGCCTGCAGCAGGGCCGAATCATCGAGAATCCAGGACAATGGCGCAGCAACGTAGGAGAATGAAGCGCCTTGCAGATACAACACGCCGGATGGGAACTGCGGGTACCCGATCTCCCCAACACGTTTCACCGCGAGCAGCGAAGCCGGTTCGTCGACGTGACCGTCGTAGTGCACCAGCGTGACTGCCCGCAAAGCGAACCCAAGCAGCGTTACTAGTGCGAATCCTGCGATCGAGAAGATGGTTGCCGATCTAGCCGAGTGAGCGGCATCGTGGTCTGCCATCAACTGCGTGCCTTGGTCAATCACGGGTTCGAAATCTCTACGTTTATGGGCATCTACACTGTCGTGCTTTCGTATTTCGCGAGGACGCGGGAACCGGTTTCGCGCACGGCGGATTATGGACGATCCGCAGGTGCAGGCACGCGAGACTACTTTTGTCTTCGAGTCGACTATTGAGCGGTTCCAGACCAGGGCCGTGGCTGCCCAATGGCTTATTAGCGCAAAGCCCAACACCAAGCCGGGCAGCTGGAAAACCTCGCTGCAGCTATCCTCCGGATCATACGTGCTACTATTCGCGACACGAAAAGTGCTGAGAATGGGGTGAAGTGCCGACCACTATTGTCCGTTTTCGTGAAACCGTGGTAAAAGAGTATGGAGGTTCAAGAATGATGAGTGCGCGCTTACGAATGCTGGTTATCGCTGCAGCATTGCTGTTTCCGGCTTTCGCCGTCGTTTCGGCAGTATCAACGACAGCCCAAGATGAAACACCACCGTTGAAGATCGGCGTTCTGATGCCCTTCACAGGTGATCTTCAGGACTTTGGACCATACATTTATGACGCGGTCGCGCTGGCAGCCACTCAGATAAACGACGCTGGAGGAGTCAACGGTCAGCCAATCGAGCTTGTGCAGGGTGACTCCGCAACCGCTCCTCAACAGTCGGTCGAAGAGGCTCGTCGCTTAATCGAAATCGAAGGCGTCAGCGCCATAATCGGTCCCGCGGCATCAGGCACCACGGTTCAGTCCGCCGAGGCGGTGTCGATTCCGGCTGGAATCCTGCAAATCTCGCCATCAGCAACGTCGAGTGCGTTGACTGGTGTCGAGGACAACGATTTTCTCTTCCGAACGACGATTTCTGACGATGCTCAGGGCGTTATTCTTGCCGAGCTCGCTCGAGAGCAAGGCTGGGAATCTGTTTGCACAATGTATGTCAACAATGCCTACGGCCAAGGGCTGACAGCATCGTTCTCCGACAACTTCACTGCTCTCGGAGGCACGGTCACTGCGCAGGTCTCCCATGAAGGTGAGCAGGCATCCTACGCATCAGAAATTGCGACCTGCACGGCCGATGGGCCCGACGCGCTGGTGAACATCAGTTATCCGGTGAGTATGCGCGTCTACATGCGCGAGGCGATCGAGTCAGGCCAGGTCGAGCAGTTCCTCTTCTCCGACGGTGGTCGAGCCCCTGAAATGTTCGAGGATCTTGGCTGGGAGTTTTTTGAGGGGATGTACGGAACCTCCGCTGGCGCTCCGGAAACAGCTTCTGGCTCAGCATTCGACGATGCGTATGAGGAAGCGTTTGGAGAGCGACCGTCTCTGCCATACCTGAGGGAAGCATACGACGCACTGTATGTGATTGCGCTGGCGGCCCAGAAAGCCAACTCCGTCGACAGCGCCGAAATCCGCGACGCGCTGCGAGATGTTTCGAACGCGCCCGGCGAGGTCGTGAACCCAGGCGTAGAAGGCTGGGAGAGCGCCCTTGCGCTGATTGCCGAAGGAACAGAGATCGACTACCAGGGTGCATCTGGAGCTCTTGATTTCGACGAAAACGGCGATGTTTCCCTTGGAACGATTGTCATCTGGCAGGTTCTGGAGGGAGAAGTGGTAGAGATCGAGTCTCGCGATATCGATCTTTCCGCACCAGTTGAGGAGTAGAACGGACATCCGTGCCCGACGGGTGAGAATGTCTTAGCGAATCAGGCGTTCAAATCGGCTTCAGCTCATGCTGGAGCCGGTTTTCCCACTATCACCAGCCGGCCAATCCGGGCTGGGCATCATTCCGCAAATATCGCAAACGCTACGGAGCAGCGACCGGTGCATCCGTCTCTGCAGGGGATTCTTCGGCACGTTGCATCGCTTTCACCCGGCGGTCCAGCCATCGCGAAACGCGGGCTCGTTCTGGAATCAGGCCCCGTGGATTGAAGAGCAACATCACGACGATAACGACACCCAGAAGAAAATCCCGGACGTACGCAACGCGACCCTGTACGATGGATGGCAGATCGTATCCCTGGATTTGGAGGGTGATCGACCACAGACTCCAGATGATATAAGCTCCGACCACGGCACCGAGGGTGTTTCCGCTGCCGCCCACAATCAGCATTGCCCAGAAGATAAATGTTCCGAAGAAGTGCGAGAACACTTCCGGAGAGATTGCCCCTTGTTGCATAGCGTAGAGCGACCCGCCAAGTCCCATGAGCGCCGAGCCAAACACGAACGCCTGAATCTTCAACCAGACGACGCTCTTGCCACTTGCGAGCACTGGTGCTTCGTCCTCCCGGATCGCCCGTAGCGCTCTTCCCCATGGAGAACGCAGCGACACTTCGACGAGCAGAAAGACCGAGGCCAGAACAACTGCCACGAATACCAGAAAGACGTACTTGTAGTTTCCAGTACTGACCCAGGCCGCGAATGGACGCGGGATTCCCGGCATGCCCCGCGTTCCGTTGAACAACCATTGCTCCTGGATGACGACTCGTCTCAGAATTTCCGCAACGCCAATCAGGACAATGGCCAGGTAGTCTTCACGAAGCCTCAGCGTTGCAAGCCCCAGCAACAGCGCGAGCAAGGCACAGGCCGCCATCGACGCGATCATTGCCAGGGCAAACGGCAACCATTGATCACTGGAAAGCGCCGGGAGCACGTCAAGGCTTGGACCGTAGCCTCCTACATACGTTGAGAACTCATCTCTGGGAGGAGCCTTCGTCACAATCGCGGTGACATATGACCCGATCATGAAAAACGCTACAATCCCGAAATTGAAGATTCCGGCGTAGCCCCACTGAATGTTCAGCCCGATACAAATCAGAGCGAAAATCGCGGCCGTGGTGACCGAAGGGAGCACGAAATTTATGACGGAAGAGACGCTTCCCGTGCGCTCAAAGGGCAATCCAAGCAGCAATAGCGTGACGAATGCGACGATCACCGCCGCAATGGAGCGGGATTGCCCGAGCACTAGACCTTCACTCCAAAGATGCCCCATGGCCGAAAAATGATGACCACGATCATGACAGCGAAAGCGACCGCGATCTTGTAGCCAGGCTCGACGATTCCCATGCCAACGGTGACCTCGCTCACCACTCCGACGATCAAGCCACCGACGAGGGCACCGTGTGGACTGCCAACCCCGCCCAGAATCGCTGATGCGAAAATCGGCAGCAGTAGTACGAATCCGAGGTCGGCCGAAAGCTGAGCCTGCAAGGCCAGCAACGATCCCGCTACCACGATGAGAACCCCGCCGATCTTCCAAGTGAGCCGGTTGACCTCGGCCACGACTATTCCGCTCAGTCTCGCAAGATCTGCGTTGTCGGACATGGCACGCATCGCTTTGCCAGAGCGAGTGCGATAGAGGTACCAGGAGACAACAGCGGCCAGAGTGGCGGCTACAATCAGGATGAAGATCTGGTCCGCAACAATCCTCGGAAAACGCCAGAAGTCGACCGTTTGCCTCACACCGGTGGAATATCCTCGAGGGCTCGCGCCCCAGATCATCAAAATGAAGCCGCGCATGGCAATCGCAACGCCGAGAGATGCCACAGCGATGAGAGCCACTCCAGCGCCTCGTATCTGAAGCGGTCGATACACGTACCTGTTAATGGCCAGGAACAGCACGGTGGCGACCACAGCTGAAACCAGCATTGCAAGCAGAAACCCGTAACCAAACGAAAACTTCCAGATCGTCTCTGAAGCGCCGGGTAGCTGGTTCGTACTGAATCTGAACTGGACATCACCTCGTGAGCTACCCAGCACAACTCCGGTTAGCGCGAAAAATGTCACGAATGCCGACAGCATCATCGCGTCGCCGTGAGCAAAATGGGGAACCTTGGTGATCGAATAGATCATCGTCAGGCCAAGGGCAGCAATGGCGTACAGACTTCCGACAATCAGTCCAGTCAGGAACTGGGTGGGATAGGAAATTGCCAACCAACCAACGGTAAGCACCAGGACCACCACCAACAACCAGCTGAGCCACGCTGGCGAACTGGCGCGTGAAAAAGTCTGGGTCAAGCGATTTCTGCCACGTTGGGTCGCAATCGACTGCACGGCCTCAGCTAGCCTCCGAGATAGAGCTTGCGAACGTCTTCTCGATCAAGGAGGTCAGCGGCCGGACCTTCCAGGCGATTCTCGCCACCAGCGAGTACATAGCCACGATGACTGATGGCAAGAGCGTGTCGAGCATCCTGCTCCACCAGAAGAACGGCAGTGCCCAGCCTGTTTATCTCCTGAATCCGATCAAATACGGTCTCTGACATCTGTGGGGAAAGGCTGGCAGACGGCTCATCAAGGACCATCATGGATGGCTCGAGCATGAGGGCTCGCCCGATCGCGACCATTTGCCGCTGACCACCCGAGAGCCGGCCGGCCCGTTCGCCGAGACGCGCCTCCAGCACCGGAAAGAGCTCGAGCACCCAGCTCACTCGATCCTCCAGATTTTCCTCAATCGTATATCCACCCATTTCCAGGTTCTCGCGCACGGTCAACGACGGAAAGACATTGCTGGTCTGAGGCACGAAGCCAATACCGCCCAGAATCCGCTGCTCGGTGCTCAAGGCAGTGATGTCGATGCCCTCGAATTTGACAGATCCTCCAAAAACCGGGAGAAGCCCCAGGATCGCCCGCAGCAGCGTCGATTTTCCAGCCCCGTTCGGGCCGATTATCGTCACCACCTCGCCAGCAGACACCGAAATCGAAACACCCTTGAGAATGTGAACTGCACCGTAGCCACTCACAACATGGTCTGCGACGAGAAGCGGACTAGCCGTGTCGTTCATCGGTACTGACTTCCAAGGTAGGCATCCAGCACTCGGTCGTCTTTAACCATATCCTCGAAACAACCGCTGAAAATAGGCTCTCCCTGGCTCATAACGACCACGCAATCGCACAGACTGGCCACGATCTCCATGTCGTGCTCCACGATCAGATAGGTAATGCCTGCTTCGGCCCGCTGTTCACGTATACGTTCGGACAAGCGGCGCATCAAGGTGCGGTTGACACCGGCTGCAGGCTCGTCGAGCAATACTACCTTCGCATTGCTCATCAACGTCCTTGCAAATTCAAGGAGTTTCTTCTGCCCACCGGAGAGCACCGATGCGTACTGATCCCGCAGGTGGATCAGGTCAACGTACTCGAGAACCCACAGCGCGCGGTCGATGATTTCATTTTCCTGCGCACCGACTCGTCCTGGCCGGAGCCAGGTGTTCCAGAGTCGCTCACCTCGCTGTGCAGGAGCCGCCAGAACTAGATTCTCCAGCACGGTCATAGTGGGAATGGGCCGCGGAATCTGAAACGTGCGGACTATGCCGCTCACGGCGACGTTGTTGGCAGAACGACCTGAGATGAGCTGTCCGTGCAGATAGATCTCGCCCTGGTCGAGCCGCTGAAAGCCCGAAATGAGCTCCAGCAGTGTGGTTTTGCCCGCACCGTTCGGCCCTACCAGTCCCGTGATGGATTTCGATTCAATCGTCAGCGAGCAGTTCTGCACGGCCGCGATGCCGCCGAATCGCTTGGCCACTGACTGCACCGAAAGAGCGACGCTCACATCTGCCGATGCCGCGGTTTCACGATCTTGCACAATCACGCCAGTCATCAGAGCAGACGTCTGTGAACCGCCCCCAGCAGGTTCCCTGAGTGTGGTTCCAGCCGTTCATACCCCAGATTATTCAAATTCACCGATTCGCGACGCTCACAAAGATACTGACCTGCCCCGCGCGGTCAAGTAAACGCAACGGTTTCCTTAGATTCTGCCACTTGAAAGGCTACCACATAGGTTGTCTTCGGTTGAGTTTGAGTTTGTGAAACTGATTGCGGCGCTACCAGGCAACGTGGCGCGAGTCTGAAGGTCTGATGAGAGTATTCGACCCAGATCGTCGCTTGGTCTGCCCTTCGAGGTGTGGGTCCGAACACCTGTCACCTCGAGAGAGTGGAATCTGGATGGGTTCAGCCATAGCAACGAATGTCATGCGGACATGCAGAAACCCCGGACGCGTGAAGCACTTCCGGGGAGAGTAAATAGATGAAGGGTCGCAATGAGTCGCGAAGGAGCCTACGAGTACTGTGGCAAGTCTTCCGGCTGGGTCAGCCACTCATCGACGATTTCCTGGTGAGTGCCATCCTCTTTCAGCGAGGCAAGGGCTTCGTTAAAGTAGGGGACGAACTCACTCCCTCTTTCGAAAACAGCGCCCATGCCTTCTCCCGGGTTGTTCGGCAATACTCCAGCGATCACGAGACCTTCGAACTGGATGCCTGTGATGAACTGTGCCGTCTCGAAATCCGCGACAGTCGCATCCACGGTTTCGTTGACGAGCTGCGTCAGTGCATCGGCGGTTGAGTCCATGACCAGCGTATCTGTCTCTGGCTGGATGTCGTCAATAATCGCCTGGTACCACGTCGTGCCGACCTGTGTGGCAAACGAGAACTGCCTCAGATCTGCGAGGGTTTCGGCCTCCAAAACAGGCGAGCCCTCCTGCGTGATGACTGTCAGTACCGAATCGTAGTAGCTGTCGCTAAAGTCGACGGCTTCGCGGCGTGCTTCGGTGATGCTGACCTCAGTCATGAAGAAGTCGAACGGTTTTTCACCGGGCGCATAGGAGGCGTTGAACGATGTGTATCCCCAGTCGACCTGATCCGGCGCGAATCCAAGTCGAGCGACGAGAGCCGCAATGAGTGCGCCTTCGAAACCCTGGCCATTTGTTGGATCGTTGTCGATAAACCACGGCGGATAGAGGGGCTGATCGGTATGAATGGTCAGCCTGCCTGGATTCTTCACTGGCAGGGTTGCGATATCGAACAACGCTACCGGTGAGGCGGCTGGCGACGCTGCCGGGGTGGCGTCCTGCGCCAAACCACTCATCCTCGGCACTGTCGCCAGTGCGGCAGCAGCAAAGGCGGATCGGCCAACAAATTGACGGCGATTGATCATTGAGCGCTCCTTCACGTTTGATATGAATAGCCACGAACACTGATGATTTTGACAGGTCGGCGTCCCGGCTGCAAATGACTCCGACTGGTCACAGTGCGGAGTAACGTGAGTTGATGATTCGGATATGCAAATTTGCCTGGATGAGCCCGTATACAATTCCGCTGGTTCGGCCATGTTCGCACTTTTAGATTGAATACTCGCCGAGCATTACCATGTTGAGTGCGATCGATCATTTTCCGGTCTGACACGGACTTCCAGTGACTGAGAGGAGCTGAATGACAGCAATCCCACAAGCTGCGACGGCGCTGAGCGATTCTGAAATCGCGGAAATGATGCGACCTAAAGCCGTATGGCGCGACCCTGAAATGGTCCGATCGTCGCTCATCGCTTTCGCGAGTAGTGTGATCGTCTTCGGCGGCCTGGCCTGGCTCATAAGCGGCACCGAAGGCTGGGACGCCGTTCAGCGATCGTTCTTTAGCCGGAACCACTTTCAGGCGTCATTTCCAGCTGTCTGGGACGGGTTCAAGCTGAACATCAAGATCTTCATGATCGCGGAGCCGATCATTCTGGCCATCGGGCTATTGCTCGCCATCATTCGAAGCTCGCGTGGCGCGGCGCTCTTTCCATTGCGGGCATTCGCCGTAGCGTATACCGATTTGTTCAGAGGCGCGCCGGCCCTGCTGGTCATCCTTACCCTGGGATTCGGGGTTCCGGCGCTCCGAATCTCGGGTGTTCCCAACACTCCGGTCTTCTGGGGGAGTGTCGCGATTATTCTGAGCTCTTCAGCGTATCAGGCTGAGACCTTTCGGGCGGGGATTGGCACCGTACACGGTAGCCAACGCGCCGCTGCAAGGGCACTGGGACTCTCCAGCACTCAGGCGATGAGGTTCGTCGTACTTCCTCAAGCGATTCGACGAGTGATTCCTCCAACCTTGAGCGGCTTTGTCGGCCTGCAGAAAGAGACCGCTCTCATTTCTGTGCTTGGTCCTCTCGAGGCAACTCGTCAGGCTCAGATCTACGGCAGCTTGAACTTCAACTACACCAGTTATGTCGTCGCCGGTCTGCTCTTCATCTCGATCACGATACCGCTCGCCCGCTTCACCGACTACTTGCTACGCAGAAGTGAAAGCCGCCGCTCGATGGGAGGAGCGGTGTGAGCGATCTGGCTCTGAGCATTCGCGGACTGTACAAAGCCTACGATCAGAACCTCGTGCTGCGAAACATCAATCTCGATGTTGCCGAGCATGAAGTGATTTGCCTGATTGGTACGTCGGGGTGCGGCAAGTCGACCCTCTTGCGCTGTATCAATCTGCTGGAAGAGATCAGTGCGGGAGAAATCATTCTTGCAGGTGAGCGGATTTCTCATCAGTCTGCGTCACTGAACAGGATCCGCCAGCGAGTCGGCATAGTGTTTCAGTCATTTAACCTGTTTCCGCATATGACCGTAATCGAGAACATAACGTTAGCTCCGCGCAAGGTTCTGGGCGTCCGAAAGAGCCAGGCGGAGTCTGAAGGGCTGGCGTTGCTGGAGCGGTTTGGTCTCGCTGAGAAGGCGAGAGAATACCCGGACCGGTTGTCTGGAGGTCAGCAGCAGAGGGTAGCGATCATTCGGGCACTGGCTTTGAGCCCGGAATTGCTGCTGCTTGATGAGGTAACCTCAGCGCTCGATCCGGAGATGGTTGGCGAAGTACTGGAGATTATTGCCGAGCTCAAGGCCCTGCGAATGACGATGTTGATCGCAACGCACCAGATGGGCTTCGCGCGACAGATCGCTGATCGGGTCGCGTTTCTGGATGCTGGAGCAATCCTGGAGATCGGCCCACCAGATGAGGTGCTGAAGAACCCGCGAGAGCCCAGAACCCGCCAGTTTCTGGAACGCATTCTGGTCGCCGAGAGCACCTAGAAATGGTGGATTCCGTGACTGAGAAACCGGATGACAAATAACATCGTTCAGGGCCTTCTCATGCCCGACGCTTATCCGTGGAACCCGGCAACTGTCGACGTGATCGAAACGCATATCTCATGGGTCTTTCTGGCCGGTGACTATGTCATCAAGGTCAAACGACCGGTCGATCTGGGCTTCGTCGATTTCACCGACCTCGAGCGCAGACACCATTTCTGCCAGGAGGAAGTCAGGCTCAACAATCGGCTGACAACCGACGTCTATCTTTCCGCCTTGCCCATCGTTTCGGCTGCGGAAGGACTGCGGGTAGACGGAGATGGCAAGCCGGTCGAGTGGTGCACGCTCATGCGCAGGTTACCTGCCAACCGCATGCTCGATGCTCTCCTGTCCACTGGTTCGGCGCCCGAAGATCTGGCCGCCACCCTTGCTGAGCGGCTCCTGCCGTTTCATCAGGAAGTCACCGTCGATTGTCCCTTTGCAGAAAGCGACTACCTGGGAGTGGTGTCCGAGAATCTCACGCAACTTGAGTCGTTTGCCGGATCTCCGCTTGCGCCGTTCCAGTTGGAGTTGGTGAGCGGTGCGCTTCGCCAATTCGTCGAGCAAGCTCCTTCCCGGTTTCGATCGAGAGTGCCGAAATGGACTCGCGAGGGGCATGGCGATCTCAGGACAGAGCACATCTGCCTTGAACGTGATGGTCGCGTGCAGATATTCGATTGCGTTGAGTTCAGCCAGGAAATCCGGTGTGCCGATGTCGCAAGCGATCTCGCGTTCCTGTTGATGGACCTTCGCCGTGTCGGCGCTGACGACACTGCATCGGAGATCCTCGAACGGTATCGAGCTGCTGGTTTCGATCTGCCAGATGATCTGGTTCGCTTTTACATTGCGCATCGAGCGCTCGTGAGAACGAAAGTGGCCTGCCTGGAAAGGTCCGGCGTGTCGGAAGAGACTCGACAAAGGCTCGCGATCGAAGCCGCAGATTATCTCAATCTGGCCACTGCTTCGGCCCTAAACGTCCCACCCATGTTGATCGCAGTCTCTGGCTTGAGTGGAAGTGGCAAGTCGACGGTCGCGAAAGCAGTCGCACGGGCGCTGGGTACGACGGTTCATTCGGCCGACGTCGTACGCAAGGAGCTTGCGGGGCTCGAACCGACACAATCAGCTGCGACAGCGTGGCACGGTGGGATTTACTCCCCAGAGTGGAGCAGGCGAACGTACGACGAACTGCTCAGCCGCGCCTTGCGAGACATTGAGCAAGGACGTCCGACCATCATCGATGCGACTTTGCTGGACAACGAAGAACGCGTTCGACTGGCTGCGGCGGCATCGGGCTCGCACGCTCCACTATTGATCATCGAAACCGTTTGTGACGAGCGAGTTCTGCTGCACCGGATACGGGCCCGCGCCGAGCAGACCGGGGTCACGTCGGACGCTGGCGAGGAAATCTACTGGCGGCAGCGCCAGGAAATTGAAAGAGAAAGGCTCGTTCTACCGCCCGGAGCACTTTTCGCTTCGGTTGACACGAGTTCAGACGGGCCTATCGATCTTGATACCGTGCTGCAACGACTTTCGGCGGCTGGATTGATCAAGCTGTCGCCTGCCGGGTTCGGTGTGTAGCTACGTGGCACCGCGACAGCCGTCAGACAGTCGATCTGGTTTCACAAGGAAATGCCAAAGCGACCGCCAAGTTTGGATGAACCAATGACAATCGAGCCTCCGGGACACAGAACCGCGCAGGGGCTCCATACCCGGGTCAATACTGTTTGGCGATT
Source organism: Thermomicrobiales bacterium (assembly GCA_041745115.1). GTDB lineage: Bacteria > Chloroflexota > Chloroflexia > Thermomicrobiales > UBA6265 > JAHBVL01. The sequence continues at coordinate 5,218 of JBGTJM010000122.1, read as the reverse complement.
TGCGTGGATGGGTGGAGCGGGAGACGAGACTCGAACTCGCGACAACCTGCTTGGAAGAAAGAATCCGCCTCTGACGGGTTCTGCCGCACACTGCCAAATACCCGCATAAGCGCTGGAGAAATCACGCAGGGCAGGTAGCCGTCGTGTCATCGACTGGTTCATCGGCTGGCGTGGTCCGTGACCAGCATGTGACCGCGGCTGTGGTTGTAGAGCGCCGTTCGCAGCGCGATCATGGAATTGAAGAGCGCTTCGACGGCCAGATGGTTGGCTATCGCCATGATCTAGCTTCCGTTGGGCAATCCACATCAGATTGCAGTGGCAACTCCTGCGATATTCTGCTAATGTGTACAGTACTCGGACCACTAGAGAGAGTGGCCGGGACAATGCGAAACGGACAAAGGGCCGTCTCAAGTGGTGACGTGAAGTCATCGATGAGGCGGCCCTTTTTGCGTTATCTGGAAAGGAGAACATAAACCCGTGGTCCATGAATCGATCGAAAGTCAGACGCAGAGGAGAGTTCAGTGATCAAGAACCCTAATGTCGTATCCGTTGAGGTGGCGGGAAAACTGCTGGGGATCGGACGCACATCTGCGTACGATCGAGCGCGCGCCGGCACAATGCCCGGACTCTTGCCGATTTCCGGCCGGCATCTTGTCTCGCTCTTTGAAATCGAGAAGGTTCTTGGTGTGCCGACTGGCACATTGACAAAGCCCATTGGTTTCGATCAGCAGGAGGCAACTACGGATGCTGCAGCCTAGAACACAGCAAAGGAGTGACCCGTCTGCAGCTCTTGGCGGAACACAGACGGGTCGAGCAGAGACAGCGATCAGTTCGATCAGCCGCCTCACGTTGAGCATACCAGTCATGTGGGGGAGAGAACGGAGTAGCCCTTGAGATGAACGCACCACATACGAAGACAGCGGGCCTACGACCCCCCGCTGCTCCGCAAACCGCTGACGCTGGTTTAGACGCCGGTTGTCATCATAGCACGGCAGAGTCGAGGGAGTTGTCGCTCGAAAAGCTGCTTTGGCGAATCCCTGGCGCCCGACCCTCGCACTTTGCCAACTGGCGTGCCGACTGTCCATCGTGTGAGCAGCGCGATGCTTTGATCATCCGACAGATCGATCCGTGGACGATCTCGATCCGGTGTGAACGTCAGTGTCGCGGCATCAGGATCCTCGACCTGCTCGGCCTCACGCTTGACGACGTCCAGATCCTGCCGGTGTCGGTTAGCACCTGGCGAGAGCCGGTGCAGGAATCGACGCCTCTTCCGGCTATGCGAGCGCTCAAGAACGAGCCGTCAGATCAGCGGCCAACGCCGATTCTTGCCCCGCGCAAGGGCGCCAAGATCGTGACTGTGAGGATCGCCAACTGACATGGAATACAACGTCTACAGAACGGCCTACGGGGCCGAGTTACCCCTCGAGGACGGCCACCACCTTGAAGCGACGCACTCGAAACTTGATCAGTATGGAGACGTCCGAGCTCAGCTGGTCGTCAAGAAGGACGGAGTTGTCCGCTCTCGCATATCGAAGGTGAATCTCACTGACGACGAAGGGCGCAGGAAGGCCGGTGACGAGCTCGCAGCTTTGGGCCTTCATGTCGACTACAAATCCGTTTTGCGGGTGCTAGATGAAGCGCTCCGACGTCGCCCTCCGGTTACCCAGGATGAGGCCGCGTGTGAGTTTACGGATGTTGGGAATAGGGATCGTTTCGTCGCTGAACACGGAGAAACTGTCCGCTACTGCCATCCATTCAAGAGCTTCCTGATCTACGACGGTAAGCGCTGGGCATTTGACATTGCTGGCGAGGTCGTGGAGAAGGCCATCAGCACGATCCGCAACACTATGACGATGGCCACCGCGATCCTAGACAGCATGGAAGCAGACGACAAGCAAAAGGCTCAAGCGCTAGCCCAAGCCAAGCACGCGATTCAGTCTCAGAAAGCTCCTCGCATTCGTGACATGCTTTTCCTCGCTCAGTCTGCTCTTCCAATCTCGCCGGCCGAGCTCGACGTCGATCCGTATCTCCTGAACTGCCAGAACGGCACATTGGATCTTCGGACCGGCCGCTTACGTCAACACTCTCGCGGCGATCTCATTACGAAGGTGACGCCTGTCGAATATATCCCTGACGCTCGGGCGCCACGATGGGAAGAGTTTCTTCACCAAGTGTTCGAAGGCGACGAAGAGATGGTCTCCTTCATGCGGCGAGCAGCGGGGTACAGCTTGCTTGGAACACAACCTGAGCACGTGATGTTTGTCCTGTATGGCATAGGTCGGAACGGGAAAGGCATCTTCGTCGAAACGCTTCGCAGCGTGCTCGGTGACGACTACGGACGCACGGCGCCCGTTTCGATGCTCCTGGCCAAAGATCAAGAGGGCATCCCCAACGATCTCGCGGGCCTTCGTGGCGCTCGGTTGGTGACGGCTGCCGAGCCCAACGAGGGCCGACGTCTGGACGAAGGTAGGGTAAAAGCCCTGACGGGCGGAGACACGCTTACAGCTCGGTTTCTGCACGGAGAGTTTTTCGATTTCAGCCCCGCGTTCACCTTGTGGCTTTCAACGAACCACAAGCCGGTGATTCGAGGAACCGACGACGGGATCTGGTCTCGACTCCGGCTCGTGCCCTTCAATGTTCGGTTTTATCTCCCCGACGAACCACAACCGATTGATATCCCGCCAGAACGTAAGGCTGACACCAAGTTGCGCGACAAGCTCGTCGATGAGTACCAAGGCATTCTCACTTGGATGGTCCAAGGGTTTCTCGAGTGGAAGCGGGTCGGAAGTCTGCAAAGTCCGGAGCGGGTCAGAGAGGCCACCAAGAGCTACCGCGCCGGGGAGGATGTCCTGGGCGGATTCTTAGACGAGTGTTGCGTATTCGAAGAGAACGCAGCTGCGTCGGCAAAGGAGCTCTATGGCGCTTACTCACAATGGGCAGGTGAATCCGGTGAACGGCCACTGTCTCAGATTGCGGTCGGAAAAAAACTGCAGGAACGCGGGCTCGATGCGGTGACGATGGGCACTGGCGGCAAGCGATATCGCGCGTGGGTCGGTATTCGCGTTAGATCTCAGTTCCGCGATCAAGAGGTCGCGTAATGAGACATCTGCACCAAAACTGGAACGCTTTGGAACGCTTTGGAGAGCATTTTCCAGGGTTTTTCCCTAGAAGGAGTTCTCGCGTAGTGAAAACCCCAAGAAATGGTTACCAATACGTTCCAATGCGTTCCAGGGAGAATCAGCCATGACCGGCCTCGAGACCGTTTGCGCTGACTGCGGCCAGCTTTTCGACATTGACCCTATCGCGCTGCGACGCGGGCATGCCAGCTGGACACGCTGCCAGGACTGCCGGCAGGCGAAAGCCGACGAGAACAGACGGAAGCTCGAGCTAGCCAAAGCCAGCCGATCCCCGGATGGCCGCTCGCCGCCGGACAGTGACGCGGCCTATGTAAAGTAAATAGGCAAAATGCGGATGCCTTTGCGCGCGCGCGACAGCGCAACCAACCGATCGAACCATTGAAGAAGGAGAAACCAGTGTCTACAGCCATCCAAAAAATCGAAAGCCAGATTGCACGAAACCGATCCCAGACGGCGACACGGCGGGCCGCAATTCAAGAAGACTCGCGTTTTCACGAATCCGCCAAACAGAAGATGCTGGACGAGCTTGACACCGAGGCCAAATCCACACACTCGGAGCTCAGGCGGCAGCACAAAGAGGCGATTGGCGCCGAGCGTGACCGGCTACGTCGGGTTGCCTTCAGGAAGTCAGGGAGCAACCTGGCTGACCCCGCCGCGAATGATGTCAACTGGCGCAATGCGACTGAGCAGGCAAGCAAGGCGACAAACCCCGGCGAGCTGGGAACGGTCCTCGAGCGGGCAGCCCTTACGAGCGACACGGTACTTCAACGCGCTGCCCTGGTCGTGGCCGTTGAGCGCGGCTATTCCGACATCCTCGACGCGGAAGCCGCAAACGATGCGTCGCTCTCCGAATACCTGCAATTCGAGAAAACATACGGCTCGCTAGCTAACCCTCAGGATCGGCTCGTGCGAGATATCGAGCTGCGTTCCCCTGGCTGGTTAGGGTAGATCCGGGATGGACGGCCATGCACGTGTTTGCATAGCGACTAAGCGAAACGGCGAACCCTGTAGCGTTCAGGCGCTGCCGGGTTCGGCCTACTGCTTCGCTCACGATCCTGCATCAGCGGACCAGCGCAGCGAGTGGCGCAAGCAAGGTGGAAAGGCACGGGGCCACGCCCACCGGCTGCGCAGGCGCGTTCCTGATGGCTTGCGGGATGTTGAAACGGCTTTGTATCGCGCGCTGGCAGGTCTGGAAAGTGGCAGCGTCGAGCCGACTACGGCTAACGCCATGAGCAACATCGCTAGGGCACTGGCAGCCCTGCATGAACCAGCAGAAATCGAAAAGCGATTGACCGCGATCGAGACCGAATTGAATCGACTAGGAAAGGCAGCATCATGACATCACCACCGTCGATTTCGGAGCGGCTAGCAGCTGCAGAGGTTCAGATTCAACGGGCAGGCTGCCAGACGTGCCGGGGCTGGAATGAGTGGCGGATATCCAGAATCGATGAGCAGGGGGATGAGCTCGCGTCAAACCGGCCGGACCATTGCCCGGAATGCGGCTGGGCTCCCGAGATACAACGAACCATCCGGCTTGTCAACGTCGACCCTCGGGACATCTGAGACCATGTATCAAGTGCAGATAATGAACATTATCCGCAAAGTTTGGAGGTAGACGGCATGAACGCCCGCATAAACACTGAGGATTCCTCCGTCTCAACTGTCGAAACTCAACCGCAAAACGGGGTGAGTCGTGACAGTAAGGGGTATTGACCATGGCGCGTGACTTACTCGTAAGAATCAAGGGGTCCGATGAGCTCTCACCGATCTTTAAAGATGTTGCCAGCTCTGCCGGTGAGGCAGAGAGCGAGTTCGACGATCTCAATCGCAAGATGCAGGAGACGGATCGCGAGTCTCAGGAGATCCAGCGGAGTCTGAAGGATCTCGAAAATGATGCTCGCAATGTCGGACATGGCATTGGTGTGCTTATTGCCGCGTTGTCACTGTCTGGCAAGTCATTCCGAGATCAGCAGCTCGATCTTGCCACACTGGAGCGTAACTACGGTTCTGTCACTGAGCGAATCGTCGACTTTGCCGATCAATTGCAGTCGAGCACCAATTTTTCGAACGATGCCGCCATT
>JBGTJM010000121.1:0-3835 GCA_041745115.1 Thermomicrobiales bacterium | reverse complement strand
CAATCGATCGATTGCTCCGGCGACCCCTCAGCCGATTCGAATGGCTCCCCAGTAGCGAGGTCCGTAATAGCTGGAATAGATGCTGTCGATCGTCACGCCTGAACCATAGTTCTCGGCGTGAACAATCAGCCCATCACCGATGTAGATCGCAGCATGGGAGATGCCTGCTCGATAGGTGTTCTGGAAATAGATCAGGTCGCCAGGCAGCCAATTGCCATAGTCCACCCAATGCCCCGCGGCCCACGGCTGTGCCTCGACTGCGTGCGGAATCCAGATGCCCGTCGTAACCGCAACGATGAACTGAGTGAATCCAGAGCAATCGAACCCAGATGGCCCCGCACCCGCTGCGACATAGGGGTATCCAACATACGCCAGAGCAGTACCGGCAATCGTCGATCCCAACGAAACCGCCGCTGGTGCCGGAGTAGACGGAGCCATCGAAGCCTCTGACAGATCCACTCTTGGGCGAATCACGTTGAATCCGCCTCTGGCGATATCCACCATCTCTACCTGTGATTCCGGTACGGGAATTCGGGAGGGCATGCTCTGAAGAGCGGCGGCAGGTACCGCGGTAAGCAAGATTGCCGCAGAAAGCACGGCAACAGATAGAACGCGGACAGCGTGCTGCAACACACTGGCCCGCGCACAGGCGCGGAATGACATGGAATCGTTCCTTCCCTCGTATTATCGGGACCCCGAAGACCGCTCACGAATCGGGAAGAGCGGCTGACCCCCGCGGTGGCCCCAAACAATGATCGTAGGCACGTCCGCCAATGGCGGGTTGCAACAGTGCCACGACCGTTTCATCGCTTGTGGACGCTTACTGACGAAGGCGGGGAGATATGAACGCTGCAACGTCTCATACCACTACGACAGGAATTCCTCCAACGGAGGCGGAGAATAGCATGATGCCCTGAGTAGCGCAACTCACGGCAAAACTCACACCGAGCATCGAGGTCTCGCCTCCTGGGTCCGGAATGGCGAATCAAGAAGCGTTCCGGGGTACACTTTCGAACCTGAGGTGGGCGACTGGCTCGCAAGTCGTCAACGAGTTTCAACGGGCGATCACAGGCGAAAGGGGACAAAGTCGTATGTCCTACCGGTTCATGGTGGAGGTACCTGGCTCGGAGCGAGGATCCGCAGAGATTGCGATTGGCTCTGCTCCAGATACGCAGATCGTCGTCACTCGCGCGTCGTTCGCCGAGGGGTACGACAATCCCATCGCCGCGCTTACGATTGCCTCGGAGAACTTGCGCGTCGTTGACACCATCTACAGCTGGCAAGGATCGTTTCATCCAGAAAAGCCTGACGTGCGGTTTGTCCTGCACAGTGGGAAACGTTTGACCCTGGCTGACCACACCTCTGGTTCGATGATTGCTGCGATTCGAAGTGACCAGCCCTGGGTGGAGCATGCCATCCCGAGAATTGGTGATCATGCTGAGGAGGAATTTGTGTCAGAGAACGCAGTAGCGACGTCTGAATCGTCCGCGCCGGAAAAACCCAAGACCGTCGTGATCGACCATGTGAACTTCGTTGCGGTCAACGTGATGGACTTGCGTAGAGCTGAAGAGTTCTATACCAGTTTCTTCGACATGGAAATTGTCGGTAGAACAAGAACGAGTCGAGATGGGAAGTACCAACTCATTCACGAGCCCTACGACTGGGAAAAGGCCATTGTCACGGAGACAGTCGCGGACGATTCATTTCTGCGAAACGGCTCGCTAACGCTCGCTCTTCATCGTGTCGGGGTTGGCGCAAGGCTTGAGAGGAGCGTCGTCGACCGAATATCGATTCAGGTCGATGCGGCCAGTTTCAGTCGAGTCAAGGCAAAGGCCCTCATGAGTTCATTCGAGGTACTCGGCGAGAGCCAGGCATCGTTCAGCTTCCGGGATCCATTCGGCATTCCCTGGGAGATTTCGCTCGCTGGACTCTTGCCGCACATCCTCCATGAATCGTTGATCTCCTGATGCTCGAGGAATATCAGGACCTGATCGAAGAACTCCTTGGAACGCCCAGAATCGTGCGCGAAGCTATGGAATCCGGCCATGATGAGGAGCGGATTCGGCTTCTCGCCGCGCTGCATGCCCGAGACAAAGTTGCCCTTGACAGAATTCAGCGCCTGACTCGCGAAACGTCCCCTCACCTGACGGTGCTGCCACTGCTGGACAGTGCGGTCGCCGGTACCGAGGTACCAGAGGACATGGCGGCCTTTCTCGACCAGTTCGACACCACGCGGGGAGACCTCGTCTCGCTGCTCATGAATCTGACCCTGAAAGACTGGGAGCGCACTGCAACGTCTGACGGAGGCGGAGAGGTTGCCCTGGTCGACGAGGTCGAGCTTCACGTCGAATTCGACGAAGCCTTCCGGGAGCGGTTCGCAGCCATCTAGCGCTCGACTGCCTGAAATCCTGGCAATCCTCGCAGAAAGTTCCCTACTGACTTATTTCGTTTGTGCCTGCAGAGCGGCTTCGACCGTGCTTCGAATGTCGTGCTGCGGCGCATAGCCGAGCAGTCCTCTGGCCTTCGCCGTCGAGTGGTGAATGCGAATCGGTGGTCCGGGTATCGTCGCGTCAACTATCTCCCTGCCGGTACGTTCAGCCACAATTGCGACTGCAGTGTCGTAAGAGAACGGCGCTGGACCACTCAGATTGAACGCTTCTCCGATCGCTGCAGGCTTTTCCAGCAGCAGTTTCAGCCCACTGACAAGGTCCCGCACGTCACAATAGTGAAACTGATACGGAGTCCCCGATCCGTCTCGCGCCAAGAGCAGCGTCGGCGCACTACCAACCTGTTGGACGGCGATGCTTTCTGCAACTTCGTCTCCAGCTCGACCCCGAATGATCGGTACCATCGAGGAGAGGTGCAAGAAGTTGCCCAGGGGCCGGCTCGGGTCCAGAACCTCCCAGGGTTCGACCGTCAGCGCAAATCGAGCGATCGCGACGGGAAGCTGGTGAGCGCGGAAGTAATGCTGAGCTAGCTCTTCACCGGCCAGTTTCGTGAAACCATAGAAACTGTACGGCTGCTTAGGGTGATTTTCATCGATAGGCAGGTAGCGAGCATAGAGCGATGGATAGACTTCGTCACTGCTGGCGAACACGAAGCGCTCGATAGTGCCGGCTCGGGCTGAAGCATCCAAGAGGTTGAAGGTCGAGCGCAGATTGTCATCAAAGTTTGCCGGATTGTCCTCCGGACCGAACAGCAGCACCGCACCCAGATGGACCACGGCCTGACAGCCGTCCACGGCATTCCGGCAGAACTGATCGTCCCGCAGGTTTCCAGATATGCATTCGACGCCATCGGTGATGGCTCGATTCAATCCGGGATCATCTGGAAGAACCGTGCCGCGAACGTCGTACCCCAGCTCGACCAGATGCCGGGCAAGATTGTTACCAATTCGACCAGTGACTCCAGTGACGAGGACCTTCACGGTTTCCTTCCGGCTCAATTGCGAAATTGTCAGAATTCGGAGTACATGGCCTCATTGACAGGTAGCAACCGGAGTGTGAGTATACGACAGAGAACTTGTTAGACCGTGCAATTCAGTAGCCAGAGTGGTTACTGGCATGTCATTGCAAGTTTGAGCGTATCCGGCAGTTTCGAACCCATGGAAGGCAGGCAGAGCGGTGACATCAGGCAAAGCAAACGAACTCATGCAACAGTTTCTTACTGGAGAAATCAATCGACGGCAGTTGTTGGCACTCGCTGCAGCGGCAGGCGTTGGAACTGGCGCTCTTGCCGCGGTAGTGTCGATCTCGTTGGCCGCCCGAGGCACGCTGGCTCAGGGCTCCGGTGACCTGGTTGTCGCCGCTGGTGGCGATATCGACACGCTCGATCC
>JBGTJM010000120.1:0-3031 GCA_041745115.1 Thermomicrobiales bacterium | reverse complement strand
GACCCACAAGCGGCGTGAGTGGCTGTGGCAATCCCGCCAGACGCGGTTCTCGAACGACGTTGGACAATGGAGACATTGGTGAGGGCCGTCCGTGAGGAAATATGTAACGCTTCGATCATGACCACTTGAACCTCTTACGTCAACCCCTTGTATGGGATTGAGAAAAGCTCTTTCGGGTGGCAAAAGGGACGAGCCGCTGGCCCGCCCCCTTCCTTATACGTGATTTGCACGGTCACTTGCTTTTCGTGGCGCAATGCCTCAGCCGGCGCAATGCCCGATGCCTGTCGCACGACTCGAAGCGCCTGATTGTAGACAATCGACTCCATCCAGGACCAAATCGATCAGATGAAAATGGATTGGTACTAATATGGTACCATTCAGGTATGGCCACCAACCTTCGACTTCGACATGACGCGGCCGCGGCGGTTCGCCAGGAAGCCGAGCGGACGGGACGCTCGCAGCAGGACGTTATCCGCGAAGCAGTCGACCGGTACCTTGCGCTGAGTCCTGCTCGGTCTGCTGACGAAGAAGTAAAAGCAATCCTGGTCACAAAAGGTGTCATTCGCTGTCGTAGCCCGTATCGAAAAGCAGCCAGCCGTTTGGCTCTGCCGCCAAGCTTGACCGTAGCTGACTTACTCGACCGAGGTGACCGAATCTGAATGATTGTCTACGCGGACAGCAGCGCTCTGATCAAGCGCGTGGTGGACGAGCCTGGATCCGCAAGCCTCGAAAACTCGCTGGACCATCACGTTGACGCCGGTGATTCAATCGTCGCTTCGTCCCTGGCGTGGATCGAAGTCACACGCGCACTGCTGAAACTCTCCAGGTTTGCAAGCTCGAGCGTTGACGACGCGATCGAAATTGCTCTGTCAGGGGTGAGTGAGTACCCAATCACATGGGACGTGGTCAGTGTCGCAAGGCGCATCGGCCCGTTTGAGGTCCGCGCGCTCGATGCGATTCACCTGGCAACGGCGATATTGCTCGAAGTGGACGTGGTGCTGACATACGACAACCGCCTCGCCGACGCCTGTCGCCACAATGGCTTGATCACATCCTCCCCTGACCTGTAGTCGCCTGACGATACTCATTCTTCCGGACAATCGGGAGCCACTAGCTGAGACCACCGTATGCCTGTCGACCTGAGTTACGGCAGTGAAATCCGCCAGATTCTGGCTGCTATATCTCCGCTGGCTGGAGGAGTCGGTCCATCATAGAGTTCATTGCTGAACGTGGCTGGCCGCGAATCGTGGCCAGCCACAATGGACTCAGCTTCAGTCGTTCTTCAGTCGACCACGGTGAAAATCGCGATTTCGCCGAGTGCCGCGTGGGGAACCCCCGACTCCTCTTCGGGGTTCGCGCACAGCGCCACGTAGAACCCGGGTTCGAGGCTCATCTCGACCCAGAGCTCTTTTTCAGGTGAAAGTGTTTGCACGCCTGCGGGCGGAAACTCCAGCTCAGACGGATCGGGAACGCTCGCAGAGGGAGATTCTCCCTCGGGCAGGGTGAGCAGTTCGATCACCTGCTCCGCATTGAGAAGGATGGGTGTTTTGACCAGCATGACTTCATGAGATTGATCTCCCTCGTTCCAGACGTGCCACATCGAAACACCCGCATTAGTTTGTTCAGGAAATGGCAACACGAACTCCGTGATCTCGATTTCGATGTCTGCGCGAGGAGGAGGAACATCAGAGACGTCGCCGGTCACAAGCAGAGGTACAAACGGGTTTGCATCGCCAGCACCGATGATCCATTCACCTGCTGTCAGCATGAGCACCCCGTAGCGCGTTTCACCGGCAGCGGCCTTGAAGCCGCCAGTCGCAACGATGTCCGCGAGCCAGTCCGGCGGGGTTTCGGAGTTGGTGACGATACCGTCGTTGAACTCCTGGAGTGCCACACCAGCTGGCAACTGCAACAGATTGACATCGGTCACTGCCGCGGCACCCCCTTCGGTTCCTCGGTTCTCGAGAACGACGAGTGTCATTCCGGCGATTGCACGTTCCGGGGCTGTGAATCCGTCATCGGTAACCACCACGTGAAGCTCCGGATAGCCTGTATTGGCGAGTGAAGAGACATCAACCGATTGGCGTGTCACGTCTGAAACCTCTGAAGCCCCGGACGCCGGTGCGGCCATCAGCAAACCAGTCAGGATCAGAACGATACGAGCGATTCCGGCGAACCGGCGAGTGCAATGAGCGGCGGAAACTGTAGCGTGAGCAGTCATGGTAGGTCCTCGCTTTCGTCACTGAATGAAGTAATGGAAGATTGATTCGGACAATATCGGTTCCGCCAACCGGCGGCTTTCGATGGAGGGCGCTGTCGGGACGCGGGTCGCGTCCCGACAATCGCGAACGAAAAAACCGGTTGCACTTACTCGTATCGCAATGCCTCAGCCGGCGCAGTGCCAGATGCCTGCCGGGCTGGAATCCACGTCGCCAGCGCCGCAACCGTCAGCGTCCCCAGGATCAGTATCCCGATCACGTTCCAGGGTATGAGATAACCCTGTCCGGCCGCGCCCGTGCTCTCACTCGTAAACAGGTTGTATCCCAAAACCGACCCCAGCACCGTGCCAGTGAACAGTCCGACCCCCACAACAAAGAGTGTCTCCAGCAGGAAACTCTGCGACACCAGCTTTCGCCGGAATCCAATCGCTCGCAGCACGCCGATCTGCTGACGCCGCTCCACCACTGCCCGGAACGAGATCACCCCGATCGCAGCCAGTCCCACAATCAGACCCAGCGCCATAAACCCCTCCATCAGCCGCAGGAATCCCGATTCCTCTTTCTGGAACTCGGCGACCTCCTCGGCAATCGAGACGCTCTGGATGCCAGCATCGATCATAGCCGCCTCGATCGACGTTGCCATGGTCTTGTCATCGCTGCCGGAGGTGAGTGCGACGAAGTACGACGTCTTCGCGGTCTCCGGCGCGATCGCGTCGATCGTGTCCTGACCGACAAACAATCCGGTGAGGCTGCTGACGTCACCCGAAATAACGCCGATGATCGTGATCTCCGCCATCGACCCGTCCGGACCG
>JBGTJM010000119.1:0-2423 GCA_041745115.1 Thermomicrobiales bacterium | reverse complement strand
GCGCGTCGCCGGCTGCAGGATTGAAAAGGATGCCCTCTGCCCCATGCTCGAGGTACGTTCTCAGGTAGTCATATTGATTCGCCGCGCTATTATTGCCGCTCGCAATCAACACGCCGAAGCCCAGTTCCCGGCAGCCTGCCTGGATTCCGCCAAGCAGCGCACTCCAGTACGCATGGGAAACGTCCGCCAGAATAACCCCGATCAACCTGGTCCGCCCCGTTTTGAGAGAACGGGCAGCGGCATTGGGGACATAGCCAAGTTTGTCGATTGCGAGTTTCAGTCGCTCCTGTGTCGACGGTGCGACGATCGACCGCTGCCCGCTGGTGTACCGGGACACCGTGGCAATTGATACATTTGCCAGGATTGCCACGTCTTCGATTGTAGAGCGGGGTGTCATCAATTCAGCCAAATCCACAGATATGCCGATGATTCTGCCGGGTCCGGACGCGCCATGGACCTGGATGTAAGCGTTTACAGGATTCTGCGATGTTGATGGAGAATTGTCAACTCAGCCTGGTTTGGCTTGAATGACTCGTGCAAGGTGCATTGCTCCGAAGGAGGACAGCAACAAATGAAAGTCGACGAATCGAGGACACTGATTATGCTGCGTCACGCCAAAACGGAGCGTGATCATATTCAGGGTGACTGGCACAGGAGGCTGACCGCGAGGGGGCGGCGCGATGCCAACTTTGCGGCCGAGGCGATTCTCGGAGCCATTGAATCGCCCGTGGAGCTTATTCTCTCGAGCGATGCGGTGAGAGCGACGGAAACCGCAGAAATTGTGAAACTGGCGATTGCAGACGACGTGTCTCTGATCTCGAGCAACTCGATCTATCTGGCGAGCGCATCAGACCTGATGAACGAAATTCACTCACTGGACGATCGCAATCGCACCGTCATTATGGTTGGCCACAATCCAGGGTTCCTTGAGCTAACGAACATGTTTGCAGGACATCGAGGTGGGTACGATCATCTGCCGACGTCAGGATTCACGATCGTTTCTGGAGCCTGGGCCACCTGGTCAGATGCGGGACTTGCCGGAGCGACTGTTAGTCCAATCATTTCGCCGCGGAATCAGAGCAATGAGTTCTAGGTCGTTCGCTTTGAGCAGTGAGTCGATCGGACTTATGGCTGACCCAAGTTACCAACTCTGGGTTCAGTTGCAACCCGAACCGGGTACCGTTTGCCGAAATACTCTACCGCCAGGTCCGTACCCGGTTCGGCCAGATGTGGAGGCACATAGCCAAGACATAACAATTCGCCAGCTGTGTATCCAAAGCCGGCGCTGGACACGTAGCCGACGACCGTCTCACCGTCGAAAATAGGTTCCTTTCCAAGAAACATCACCGAGGGATCAAGGGCTGTCATACAAGCGAGGCGGCGCATGACCTCGCGTTTAGCCAGGCTTGACGCGCCGATGTAGTCAGATCGGCTGCTGTCGACGGTGAAACCGAGCCCCGCTTCTGATGGGGAGTACTCCCCACGAAGGTCAGAGCCCAGTGCGCGATATCCGACCTCGAGACGCAGTGAGTCCATCGCCGCGGCGCCGGCAGCTACCAACCCAAACTTCTCGCCGGATGCCCAGACCGCTTCCCAGAGTGCGGCGCCATATTCCGTAGAAGTGTGGAGCTCCAATCCAGGCTCGCCGACGTAAGACATGTTGATCGCCAGCGTCGGGATTCCTGCGACTATCACCTCTTGAAACGAGTAGCGGGGCAACGTCAGAGCGTCAATCGGCGATTCCGCAATTGGCTGAAGTATCTCGATCGCTTTTGGCCCCCAAACCGCGAGGGCGCACCAACTCGACGAGACATCGGTGATGCGCGCCGCCCTGAACTCTCGCGTATTGCGGCGAATCCACGCGAGATCGCGTGGACCGCTCGCACTTCCAGTCATAATCATGAACCGATCGGAACCAAGTCTGGCGATTGTCACATCGCTCTCGATGCCACCGTTGTTGTTGAGCATCAGCGCGTAGGCCACGCGGCCCTCCGGGCGGTCAATTCGACTGCAGCAAATGCGGTGCAAAGCATCGAGCGCGTCCGGACCGGATATCTCGATCCGCATAAACGTTCCAAGATCGAAAAGAGCCGCTCTACTTCGTGTGGCCACATGCTCTGCAGCCGCAATGGGAGACCACTCGATCGATGACCAGTTGTCCCGGGAAACGCCGCGTTCCGGCAGAGGGAGGTCTTGATTCCGGGTGTACCACTGCGCCCGTTCCCAGCCATTGGACTCGAAAAAATGTGCTCCTAGGCGTTTCTGGTGCTCATACCAGGGAGTGCGCCGCATGCTGCGCGGCGCGGAGATTTGATATCGGGGATGGATGATGTCGTACACCTCGCGGTATTGCTGCCCGCCACGCTGAAGGACGAACGACCTGGCCCGATGGTGAGGAGCGAAACGGTTCACATCGAGCTCAC
>JBGTJM010000118.1:0-10762 GCA_041745115.1 Thermomicrobiales bacterium | reverse complement strand
ATGGTGTGGCGGGAGGGACTGATTCCGGATCGGGGACGGTGGCGGTGCTGGTGAATTCCGGTTCGTGAAGAATGCTGTTGATGGTGTGGACTGAGAAGTTGAGCGCGGCGAGGGCTGCCGTTTCGTCTGCTTGCTCGCAGTACACGTCGTACAAGCCAGGTGTTGACGAAGCGATAGCGCCGGCCTGATGTACGTCCCAGCCGGCCTGCTGCTGGGAAACGCACATCAGGTCAGCCAGCGCGTGTGCAATTGATTCGACATCCTGAATCGGTCGGTTGGGCAAGGCCGTGGAGTCAGATGCTCCCTCATTCGAGCATAGTCGGGAACGCAGGGAGTGGAACTCGGCCAGACTCGACTGATCGAACTCTGCGCGCGATGGGTTGAGCAGGATACGCACGACGGGTCGGTGGCACCAGATGCTGGGACCCTTGAAGACCTCCTGCTTCACGATCTCAATCATGTTGAGTTCCCGTCGCCCGTGGATTGCGGATTCTCCAATCCCAATCAGATGCACTATCCGGGTACGTTGCCACTGGCCATCGTCCCATCATCACACGATCCCAATTCGCCTGTTTCATCGTTGATTCGTGTTCACGACAGAGGCGCGATGAAAGGACCGGATCGCGCTAGCGAACGTGGCCGCCGGGACGTTTTGAGCAATTGCGACCGCGATGGCGACGAGGAGGGCATTGCGTTCGATGGCCGCGGGAGGCGAGGCGAGCTGGTCTGGGGTGAGGAGGAGGTGCTCGGGTTTGCCTGACTGTTCGACTAGTGATGGTCCGGCCGCGGTTTCTTTGAAAAGGATGGCGCGACCACCGGAATCGAGATGGCTGGGTAAGGCGGGATGGCCGGATGTGGGGCTGATGAGGAGGACGGAACCATTGGTGTCGGTAGCGAGGTCGGTGGTGAGCAGGTCGTCGGCATGGAGGATCGTCGTGCCGGTGGGCGGGACCATGCGGGCGAGGATGGTGTCGATGTTGTGGAGTCCATCTTGGGGGGTGAAGGCGAAAGCGCCGTTGATGACGGCGGTGTCGAGGCGATCGAAGGGGAGACCGGGATGGTCGAGATCGGCTGGGTCGAGGGCCAGAACGGCGATGTCAATGGTGGGATTACGCAGCACGATCTCGGTTGGATTCGGATCGTCAGGATGCTGGCGACGGAAAGGCATGCCGCCGATGACGATGCCATCCGGGGTTGCGAGACCGACGGTGTGACCAGCGGCTGAGAGGATATGGGCGATGAGGTGGGCGGCTGGAGTGGCGTCGGAGGAGCCAGTGAGAGCGATGACCGGGACGCGGACTGGCTCATCGAGGGGAAAGAGCATGTCGAGGACCATGGCCTCTACGTTACGAGGTTTGCCGACGACGGGGTGGGTGTGGAGCCAGAATCCTGGCGCGGAATTGACCTCGGCGATGCCACCGCCAGTTTCCCAAACAGAGCGAGCGATGTCGGGAGCGACGAAGTCGATGCCGGCGAGGTCGAGGCCTACGGCGAGGGTGGCCTGGCGGGCGACTTCCGCGTTGTCTGGATGGATCTCGTCCGTTCGATCGACTGACGAACCGCCTGTGTCGACCTTCGGCACGCGCTTGACCCAGACGATCTGCTGGGGGTCGGGGACGTCGTCCAGCGAACGCCCCTGGCGTTCGAGGGCGTCGAGCGTTTCGTCGTTGATCTCGATGCGGGCCATTACATTTTCCGGTTTAGTCTCGCGACGAGGATCCTCATTGAGGCGATCGATGATGGACCGAATGGAGCTGGTGCCGTCGCCGATGACATGGGCAGCAACGCGCTCGAGGACGGCCATGACGGTGTTATTGACCACCAGGATTCGGTAGGATGAGCCGACGATGAAGCGTTCGACGACGACGTTGCCGCTGGAAGATTCGGCTGCTGATTTGCCAAAGTGCCGACGAATTTCCGACTCGCTGCGAAGGTCGAGGAAAACGCCGCGAGCATGATTGGCGTCGAGTGGCTTGAGGACGACTGGGTAGCCCATAGCGTCGGCAGCGGACAGCGCCTGTTCGACCGATCGGACCAAGGCACTCGTGGGAACAGGCAATCCGTACTGACGGAGAAGCTGGTTGGTCATCGACTTGTTGCTGGCGATTCGGACGCCGATACGGGGTGTCTCTGAGGTCATCAGGCCCCAGAAGCGGCGCTGATATCGACCCGAGCCGAACTCAAGAAGGGATCGTCTGGGGTATGGCTGGCGAACGGGAATGCCTCGTCGGCCAGCCTCGACAACAAATCGTCGAACTTCACTTGTCGACGACGGAGGCAGCGACGACCGCTTCAGGACATCGGCGCCGGTCTGGGAGGGTTCGTGTCCGAGTAGCAACTCGTCCAGGATGTCGACGGCCACGTTCAACGCTGATCGGGCGGCTGCCTCAATCTCGTATTCGCAGACGATGTGGAAATGGCCAGCTGCGTGGTCGGGTTGCGAGCCTGCATGGCTTACGGTCCAACCCGCGTTTTTCTGCAGCAACAGCGTGAGGAGGGCTGCCACGTCGCCTACATTCTGGCCGGACTGGATGGACTTGATGATGTCGTCGTGAGGGGCAGAGATGGACTCGTCGGGACTGCTCGATCGCGCCTCCTCAGAAAGGTAGGACTGCAGATCGCGGAGCTGGGACCGGGAGAGTTGGTTCTGCGGGGCATCGACGAGAGCGTGGACGACGGGTCGATGGGACCAGGAGCTCGGTCCTGAGAAGATTTCAATCTCGGTTATGGCAAGCATGATTGATCTCCGGTGGGAAGAGGACGGCGGGCCGAAGCATACGAGACTACTGACTCACGATCTGGTCTGTGGCAGGGAACGTTTGAAGAGCCTTGGCGATCATATCCGGCCGGATGCCTTCGCTGATCGCGACGGCGATGCCGAAGAGGAGGGTGTCGAGATTTATTTGTTCGATAAACAGGGAGAGCTGGTCTGGGGTGAGAATGACCTGCTCGGCGGTGCCAGTTCGTGCGACCAGTGATGGTCCAGCGGAGTCAGATGTGATGACGATGGCGCGGCCACCGGAGTCGAGATGGTGATGGAGAGCGGGATGGCCGGATGTAGGGCTGATGAGGAGCACGGAGCCGGTGGTTTCGGTGGCGAGATCGGTGGTGAGCAGATCGTCGGCATGAAGGATTGTGATGCCGGTGGGGGTGACCATGCGGGCGAGGATGGTGTCGATGTTGTGGAGTCCATCTTGGGGGGTGAAGGCGAAAGCGCCGTTGATGACGGCGGTGTCGATGCAATCGAAGGGGAGACCGGGATGGTCGAGATCGGCTGGGTCGAGGGCCAGAACGGCGATGTCGATGGTGGGATTGCGAAGCACGATCTCGGTTGGATTCGGATCGTCGGGATGCTGGCGGCGGAACCGCATGTTGCCGATTTTGACGCCCGACGGGGTGGCGACACCGACCGTTTTTCCGCCGGCGGCCAGCAGGTGTCCAATCAGCTCGGCCGCCTGTGCTGGACGGTGCGACCCGGTGATGGCAACGATCCGGGCTCGAACAGGCTGGTCATGCGGGTAGAGCGATCGCAGGATCGCAGGGGCGACGCTAGCACTCAGGCGTGCGGTGGCGCGGCGGCTGGACGACAGGCCCGGCCCGGAGTTCACTTCAGCTATGCCTCCGCCAGTTTCCCAGATCGACTGGGTGATGTCCGGCGCGATCAGGTCGATACCAGCGAGGTCCAGTCCGACGGCCATGGCAGCCTGGCGGGCGATTTCGGCGTTGTCGGGATGAATGTCGGCGGTGCGGTCGAGAAATGCGCCGCCATTGGATTCGGCGGGGATGCGCTTCAGCAAGACCGTTTGGCGATTTTCGGGCACATTTCCCAGCGCCAGGCCCTGCCGTTCCAGAGCGTCGTGCGTTTCCTCATCTACTTTGATCTTCTGCAACTCGTTGTTTTTTCCTGGTCGGCGGCGTTCTTCGTCATTCGCCCTGGCGATCAGCATTTCTACGGTCTGGACTCCATCGCCAACGACATGGGCATGGATGCGCTCGAAATCTGAGTCGATCTCGTAGCCAATTACCAGGATTCGATGCGATGCGCCGGGCAGAAATGTTTCGACGAGAACCCGGCCAGAGCGTGACGCTGCTTTCGATTGCGCAAACCACTGGCGAATCTGGTCCTGGCTGGTCAGTTCGAGGAAGACTCCCCGGGCATGGTTGGAATCGACCGGTTTCAGCACGATGGGATAGCCAATCGATTCTGCCGCGGCGACCGCTTCAGCGACGGTCCTGACCTGCAAGCTGTTGGGCACAGGAAGCCCGCGCTGCCGCAGAACCTCGTAGCAGAGCGCTTTGTTGCCGGAAAGGCGCTCGGCGATACGAGAGGTTTCCGAGGTTGTGAGTCTCCAGAAGCGGTGCTGATGGCGTCCCGAGCCGAATTCGATCAGGTGCTGCCGAGGTATCGGCTGGCGAACGGGTATGCCGCGCCGCTTCGCGTGCGTGATCAACCTGACCAGATCAAAGGGGGCGGACGCACCCTCATATGCATGAGCGACCTGATCCTGCCAGCGGTCCGCCAGATTCGGGGCGGGAGGTCGGCCTTGCAACACGTCAGTTAGAACATCTGCGGCGAGCCTAACCGCACCAATGCCGGCCAGCTCATGTTCGTGTTCGCAATAGAGTTCGAAGCGCCCCGGTGTGCTGCCCGGTCGATAGCCAGTCTGCTCGACTCGCCAGCCGGCTCGTTGCTGTAACACGAGGATGAGGGATGCCAACAAGGTCGCAATGTCCGAGGTGGAGCCGGGCGGGAGGGTCGCTGGGTTGGTCTCGATCGTGAACACGCTTGATGGAGGGAGCGAGCTGACGATAGCGTCGACCTGGCTCGCCAGTTCGCGCAAGGCGGAGCGATCGGGGATGGCGTGTATGTCGATCTCGACGCGGCAGGTGAGGACGGGTCGTTCTGACCAGGTATTTGGACCGGTGAAGACCTCGGGTTCGGTCAGGGCGAGCATGCCCGGTCTCCGGTGGGGATTCGATCGAACTCAAGGAGCTTTTCAGGCCGGATCATTGCTGGGATACCAGTTGTTCGGCGGCGGCGAGGAGCGATTTCAGGGCAGAGGCGATCGAATCGGGCGGCAGGCTCTCTGTGATCGCGACGGCGATGCCGAAGAGGAGGGTGTCGAGATCGATTTGTTCGCTGAACAGGGAGAGCTGGTCTGGGGTGAGAAGGATTTGCTCGGTGGCGCCAGTGCGCTCGACCAGTGATGGCTCAGCGGTGGCTGATGTGATAGCGATGGCGCGGCCACCCGATTCGAGGTGGTGATTCAGAGCTGGATGATCGGATGTGGGGCTGACGACGAGCACGGAGCCGGCAGTTTCAGTGGCGAGATCGGTGGCAAGCAGGTCGTCGGCATGGACGATGGTGGTGCCGGAGGGGGTGACCATGCGGGAAAGGATGGTGTCGATGTTGTGGAGACCGTGCTGGGGGGAGAAGCTGAAAGCACGAGTGATGGCAGCGGTGTCGATGCGATCGACGGGGAGGCCGGGAAGGTCGAGATCGTTGGGAGTGAGGGCGAGCACGGCGATATCGATGGTGGGATTGCGGAGCACGATCTGGGCGGTGTGGGGAGCGTCGACATGGAGTGATGAGAAGGGCATGTTGCCGATGACGATGCCATCCGGGGAAGCGAGACCGACGGTGCGACCGGCGGAAGAAAGGAGATGGGCGATGAGAAAGGCAGCCGGAATGGGATCGGAGGAGCCGGCGAGCGCGATGACCGGGACGCGGACGGGCTGATCGGGAGGAAAGAGCATTTCCACCACGGCGCGGGGCACATTTCGCGGTTCTCCGATTATTGGATGGGTGGCCTGGAAGAACCCGGGTGCGGCGTTGACCTCGACGATGCCGCCGCCGACTTCCCAGATGGATCTGGAGATGTCGGGGATCACCATATCGACTCCGGACAGGTCGAGGCCGACAACCATGACCGCCTGCCTGGCGACCTCGGCATTATCGGGGTGAATGTCGGCGGTGCGGTTGACTGTCAACCCCCCGGTATTGACAAGTGGGGTGCGTTTGATCCAGACCTGTCGGCCGGCTTCGAGCACGGTTTCGAGTGAGAGACCCTGGCGCTCAAGGGTCGAGGTCGTTTCCGAGTCGATCTCGATCTGGCGCAGATCGTCATCTTTTTTTTGGCCTCGACGAGGATCGGTATTCTCTATCTCAATCAACTCTTCGATGGTATGGATGCCATCGCCGATGACGTGGGCGGCGACTCGCTCAATGACGGCGAAAACCTTGTCGTCGATCACCAGAACGCGGAAGTGCGCGCCGGAGATGTAGCGTTCGATAACGACCGTGCCCGAACCGGACCGTTTTCTTGAGTCGGGGAAGAGATCTCTGACTTCTTCCCCGGTTCTGACGTCGATATGCACGCCGTGGGCGTTGTTGGCGTCGATCGGTTTGAGGACGACGGGGTAGCCGATACGTTCGGCGGCCGCAACCGCTGCTTCAAGGTCCCGGACCTGGACGTTATCGGGAACAGGCAAGCCGTGCTCTCGCAGGATGCGATTGGTCATGACCTTGTTGCCGGCGATGCGGAATCCGAGTCGTGAGGTGTTGGAGGTGGCCAGCCGCGAGAAACGGCGCTTGTAGCGGCCATTGCCCAGCTCCAGGATGCGATCGTGCTGATCGATCATGCGCACGGGGATGCCGCGCAGTCTGGCCTCTGCTTCGATGGCGTCATAGGATGCGGGCCGATCCAGGATCTCCTGCAGCCGATCGCGCTCTCTGGCTGCTGCTTCGATGAAGTCGGGAAGTGGGTCCTGGCCGGCGATGGCTCGATTGAGTGCTTCGGTGGCTTCGCCAACGGCGGTCCGTGCAGTGGTTTCATCTTCGAATTCGCAAAAGAGATCGGCTTCTGCGGGTTCGGACCCGGGCCTGAATCCGGCGTGTGTGACGTTCGCGCCGGCTTTTTGCTGGAATGCGAGGATCGCTGCGGCGAGTGTGGGCGCAATGCCAGCATCGGCCGCCTCGGAGGCTGGATTTGCGGCGTGGCTGGAGACGAAGGAATCGGGCTGGAGGAGGAACCGGATTTCGGCGGCGAAGTGGTCGATTCGGTCTTGCGTGGATCCATCGGGGTGCACCGGCATGGGCCCGGTTTCGAGGTGGAGATGGATCACCGGGTGTTCAGCCCAGGTGTTTGGACCCGTGTAAAGCGTGATCTGCTGATTGTATGGGGAGAAGATCGGATCTGGCTGGGGAGCCGACAGGGGCTCAGCAAATGGCAGCTCGCCGTGTTCGATCAGGTGCCGGGCGCCGATGAGGGCGGAGACGTTGTGCTGGACAAAATCGACGCGGATGCGCGGGTTTTGCTCGTCCTGGGCCCAGGCGCCGATTACGCGGTCTGGAACGGGGAAGTTGGCGGCGATTTCGGCGGTGTACTGGACCCGCATCTGGAACTGGATGGTGCGGAGGGCGGCGTGAGAGAAGCGCTCGACGGCTTCGCGATCGTCGCGGAAGGCAGCGAGGTTCCAGACGGCGTTGAGGGCCTCGGCTCTGGTGGCGGTGGAGGTGTAGTTGGCGGAGTTGCCGCGACGAGAGGCGCCGATGAGTCGCCATTTCGGGTGGTCTGAAGGGTATTGCTGGGCGATCATGGAATCGGCCTGCATATAGGCGACGGTGGCGTAGCTGGGGTTTTCGTCGAGCTGGTAGAGGTCGCTAAGGGCCATGGCCAGCCAGTGATCCTGGCGAGGGACTTTGCCGATGGCGGGGATGTCGCCATCTCGCCTGAAGATCAGAAAGGATGCGGCGCGCTGGGCGGCGGCGAGCCAGGGACCGTCCGGGAAGTGCTGGGCGAGGCGGGTGAAGGCGAGCAGGGCTTCGCCGGGGTAGTAGTCGGAGTCGGGGACGAGCAGGAGCTGGTCGCTGGAGCTGAGGTAGGACTGGTGGTAGCGACCAGGCTCATCTGGCAGCTCCATGCCGAGCATGAAGGTGGCGAGATCTTCGATGAGATCGTCGAAGTCGCGATCCTGGAGGACCCGGCGGCGCTCGAGGAGGGCGACGAGGGCGAGGGCCTGGCCGCCGAGCTTCATGCGGCCCTGGTGGAGGAAGGCCTTGCCGCGAGAAGGGACGGCGATGCTGGTGTCGCGGATGTAGGTGGCGGCGGATTCGGCGCAGGATGTGACGGCGGGGTCGTCGATCAGCTCGGCGGCCTGGAAGAGGGCGTAGGTGGTGCCGGCGTGGCGGACCTCGTTGTAGCGCTCGAGATCGTAGCGGTTGGTGCGGGGGTAGTAGAGGTAGGCGAAGGAGCCGTCGGGCTGGATGATGCGGCTGAGCCAGATCGCACCGATCTCGAGGCGCTGGCGAGCGAGGGTGATGAGGTCGTCGATGGCGAGGGGCTGGGCACCGTCGAGGACTGGCAAAAGGGTGGTGGGCAGATGGATGACGGGTTTCTGCTCGGTCTGCTCCATACTGGCCGGTTCCTCAGATTGCTGCTCATCCATAAGATGGAAGACGGACGCGTCGTGTGTGCATAGTATGAAGCAGAATGCGGGAGTGTTCTGACGGGGTGCGCGGCGTTTATTGCGCTGGGACTTGCTGCACAGGTATCGTTCGCGGGTGAAATCGCACGACGCGGCGATGTATTGATCGATAGTGGATGAGAACGTGGTCGAACTAACTATTGGGATGCCGACTTACAAAGACTTTGACGGCGTGTACTTCACGATTCAGTCGTTGCGGTTGTACCACGACCTGGACAATACCGAGCTGCTGGTGGTGGACAATTTCGGCTGCGAGCATACCGAGAAGCTGGTGAATGCGGCCGGGGGCCGGTATGTGCTGGCCAACGACGCTGTTGGGTCGGCGGCGGCCAAGAATGTTGTATTCGAGGAGGCGCAGGGAAAGAACGTTCTCTGTTGCGACTCGCATGTGTTTTTTCCGCCTGGGGTGATCGCCAAGCTGAAGAAGTACCATCGGGCCAATCCGAACAGTCGCGATCTGCTGCAGGGTCCACTTGTTTACGATGACTTGAAGCACATCTCCACTCATTTCGACCCGGTGTGGCGGGGCCAGATGTGGGGGATCTGGGCAACGGATCCGAGGGGGCAGGATCCGAACGGGAAGCCGTTCGAGATTCCAATGCAGGGGATGGGGGCGTTCAGTTGCCGGAAGAGTGCGTGGGTTGGGTTCAATCCGGCGTTCCGGGGTTTTGGGGGCGAAGAGGGGTATATCCACGAGAAGTTCCGGCAGGCTGGTGGCAAGTGTTTGTGTTTGCCCTGGTTCCGGTGGACGCACCGGTTTGGGCGGCCAGCGGGTGTGCCGTATCCGCTCTTTTTGCGGGACAAGCTGAAGAACTACATCATTGGGTATATCGAGCTCGGGCTGGACCTGACGCCGGTGCTGGAGCATTTCGCGGAGCACACGTCGGCGGAGATGCTGGCGGCGGTGCAGGAAGAAGCATTTCGGGATGGGATCAGCGATCCGGCGAAATTATGAGCTCGAGTCAGCCCATATGTGGTCTGTTTGGAATCGATTATCTCTGTTACAGATTGAAGGTTTGCCGCAGTGTTTGGCAAGCGGTGAATGAGATTGTATTGGCTTCCTGGAACTCAGTAGGAGAGATTTCAATTGACAGGTCGCCGGGCAATAGTTTGCTATGTTGATCGAAACAAGCACGTCATACAACAATTCCTTGCTCTGCGACGCTCCTGGCTGTTTAGCCAGAGTTCTGACACGGATCTGGTGGCCATGGGGCCGGGCGACGTTCTGTACGGGTTGCCAGAAGATGTTGTGAAGATCTCGCAACAGCCTGCTGCCGACGATCCCGCCTGGCGTGGCTACCGTCGGGTGAATTCGATAACCTGCTTCAATGGAGAAGGCGCTGAGAAACTTGAACAATACAGCCACCTGATGCGCACTGACGTCGACACGTTCATTACACCGGCGTGGAATGAGTTTTATCCGGCAGTTTTCACGCATGGGAAGGGCGGATATTCCAACAACGATGATGTCCGCCAGCGGCTCAGGGCGATCTCTGAAGAATACGGTCTGGTGCATCGGGGCAACATCAACGTTGGATCAACCTGGTACGGCACAACGTCGGAGATACGGCGAACTTGTGCCTTTGCAGAAATGATTGCTAAACACATTATCTCCCACCTATTCGCTTCGGAGGTGGGAAAGTGGCCAGGCTGGTATAGAGGCGTGTCGGTCATGTACTCGGGTGAAATCGCAGTGAATCACTGTGTCGCTGATGCGGAGAGATCGAGCTTACTCGAGCATCCGAGTGACTCTGAAAAAGCGATATGGCAGTATCCACATATCCATTGCTGGCATACGGACAAGAAGTTTTCTAAACACAAATTCATGGGAAGGCGGTATGCTGATTCTGATCTGCAGAACCTGAACGTTGACGTCATTGCTGATTTCTGCCTGGCAATGTCAGTTCAATCACTTGAAGACGTGGCGCTCATGGAGGAGATTCATGGGATCTGCCCGGCTTGATTAACTGTGCGGAGGGCACGGGGTTCGCGGGCCGATTCTCGTTATGACGAGATCAGCATCGTTCGAGCGTTTCCTCCGGATGGGCCAGACTGTAGCGAATAAGCTCCTCGTAGTCGGATCGCCAGTGCGGATTCAAGTAGAAGCAGCCTGAGACAGCTTGTTGCCGACCGATCCTATTTGTTGGGGTAGTCCTGGCGAAGGAAGGATTCGATGGCTTCTTCGATGAGGTGCTGGTGGGTCGGTGGGCGGTTGTAGGTGGGGCAGATGCGACTGACGAGGGGCAGGGGACCAGCGGGGAGGGTGATTTTGGGC
>JBGTJM010000117.1:0-5983 GCA_041745115.1 Thermomicrobiales bacterium | reverse complement strand
TGGTGCCAAAACTCTGGCGCTTGACACTGGTCCGAGCCATCCCGGACATGGCTACGTGGTCGACGATCCGGATGTGATCATCGATCGATTGAGTGAGGAGCATGGCGTTGTATTGCTACCGCCGGGCAAGACAGGGTGGCAGGTTGGGGATACCGTTGAAATTATCCCCAACCATGTCTGCACGTCGGTGAACCTTCACGATCGGATGGTGATCGTCCGGGATGGCTCGGTGGTAGACGAGTGGAAGGTCAGCGCACGAGGCTGCGTAAGCTGAGGGACATCGGCAAGGTTGCATAGGAACTCCTTCAGAGGGCCCAGGCAGCACGCCTGGACCCAATGAGCGTAGGCGCCTCTTGTGACGGTGATTAGTCAGCGGCGCCCTTGGCCACGACTTCCTCGGCGGAGACTGCCTGTAGCAGCAATGTCGCACGTGGGATGACTTTCCAGAACCTGGAACACGAAGATTCCCAGTCTGCGAGGAGTTCATCGGCACGGCCGCTGCCGGTCAAATCGACGTGGCGCTCGAGCAGGTGCTGGATGTGCGCCGCATCGGAGCCGGAGATGCCTCGTTCGATCAGGACGGAATCGCCGTTGATGCGATCCTCCAAATGTGAGTCTACTTCGAGTACGTAGGCGTAGCCATTGGTCATGCCTGCACCAAAGTTGCGGCCCGTCTGGCCAAGGATGACCACGGTTCCACCTGTCATGTACTCGCAACCGTGATCGCCAACTCCTTCGACAACAGCTACGGCACCACTGTTTCGTACGGCAAAACGCTCACCGGCTCGGCCAGCCAGGAAGACCTCTCCTCCAGTTGCACCGTATAGAATGGTGTTCCCGGCAATTACCTGAGCGTCGGAGTATTGGGCGCTCTGGTGCGGGCGGATGGCGATCGTGCCGCCGGCCATTCCTTTGCCCACGTAGTCATTCGCCTCACCGTCGAGGATGAGGGTCATTCCGTTGACTGAGAAGGCTCCGAAGCTCTGACCGGCGCTGCCGGTGAATCGAATCGCGACTTTTGGTCGGTCGGGGTCGTAGAGGCCGTACTGCAGAGCGATCATCCCGGCGATCTGAGCGCCGACGGTGCGATCCGGGGTGGAGATCGATTTGCTTGTGCTGATCGATTGACCTTGGCGAATGGCCGAACCGAACTCTTCAAGAATCTGATCGTCGATTGTCCGGCGGGCGTCGGCAATGTCGATCGTTTTGCGGCGAACCTCTTCAGCGGCTGGTTCGTCGAAGAACGGCGAGAGATCGAGCAGCGCTGCTCGGCTGGTGAGGCCATCGCGCTGTCTCAGCAAGTCGGATCGGCCCACAATCTCGTCGATAGTGCGCGCGCCCATGGATGCCAGGACTTCACGGATGCCTTCAGCGAGCAGTGTGAAATAGTTGGCGACCATCTCCGGAGTGCCTGTGAACTTTGCGCGGAGCTCAGGCTTTTGGGTGGCAATGCCCGTTGGGCAGGAGTTGAGATGACACTGGCGAGCCATGTCGCAACCGATAGCAACGAGGACCGATGTGCCAAATCCGTACTCTTCGGCCCCAAGCAACGCCGCGATCACGACATCTTCTGGCGTCTTGATTCCACCATCGGTGCGGAGCCGAACTCTGGAGCGAAGACCATTCATCACGAGGGTCTGTTGCGTTTCGGCCAGACCGAGCTCCCACGGGCAGCCGGCGTGTTTGATCGATGCGAGGGGCGACGCGCCGGTACCACCAGAGTGGCCGCTGATCAGGATGTAGTCCGCACGAGCCTTGGCGACGCCAGCCGCAATCGTGCCGACACCAGCTTCCGCCACCAGCTTCACACCGATTTTTGCCCGACGGTTTACCTGTCGCAGGTCGTAGATGAGCTGCGCAAGGTCTTCGATCGAATAGATATCGTGATGAGGCGGTGGGGAAATCAGGGGCAACCCCTCGACCGCGTGCCGAACCCGGGCGATGAAGTCGGTCACCTTATGACCCGGAAGCTGACCACCTTCACCGGGTTTGGAGCCCTGGGCCATCTTGATTTCGAGCTCGGTTGCTTTGGCCAGATACCGAGCAGTCACGCCAAAACGACCTGAGGCAACTTGCTTGATCTTGCTGTGGGGGATGTCTGGACCGGGCTCGTCGTACCAGTCTGGATCTTCGCCACCTTCGCCGGAGTTGCTGCGGCCGCCAACACGATTCATGCCAATTGCCAGAACCCGGTAGGCCTCAGGACTCAGAGCGCCGAGGGACATCGCCGTGACAATGAAGCGAGCGGCAATGCTCTGGACGGACTCGACTTCATGAATCGAAATCGGAGGGCCAATGGGCTTGATCTTCATCAAGTCGCGAATCGCCGTGGCGGGATGACCGTCGACGAGGTCACGATACGACTGGTAGTCGTTCGAATCCTTGTTGAGTGAGGCTGCCTGCAGCGCTTTGACGATCGTGGGGTTGAATGCGTGCGCCTCACCATCTTTGCGAAATCGGACGAAGCCGGGATCGGGCAACTTGGCCATTTGCACCGAAAATGCGTCTGAATGACGTCGGAGGATGTCTTCTTCAATTTCGGCGAGTCCGATCCCGCCCAGACGAGACGGTGTTCCCGTGAAGCACTCGTCTACGAGGTCGCGGCTCACTCCGATTGCTTCGAAAATCTGGGCACCGCGGTAACCGGATGCAGTGGAGATACCCATTTTCGAGGAGACCTTGAGGAAGCCGTACTCCAGTGCGCTGATGTAATTGGCCTGGAGTTCCGCCGGGATGGCTTCTTCGAAGCCGCGACTGCCTGCGAGGCTTCCAGCGGCTTGCAACGCCAGATACGGGTGTACCGCAGCCGCGCTGAAGCCGATCAGGCAGGCAAGATGATGAACATCCCAGACTTCGCCGGTTTCGCAGACGAGGTCGACTTTCATTCGCAATCCCTTGCGAATCAGATCATGGTGAATTGCGCCAACGGCAAGAAGCATCGGAACGGGAGCGTGTGTGGCGTCGACACCGCGATCCGTCAGGATCAGGATGGAACTACCCGATCGGACGGCCGCCTCGGCTTCGTTCCTGATGCGATCAAGTGCCTGCCGGAGCGTGTCTCCACTTTGTGGTGAATCGCTGGCTTCGACCAGCGTCGAGATCTCCGATGTCGCCAGTCCCGGACCTTGCAGGTTGCGCAGCTCATCGAGGTGCGACTCGGAGAGAAGGATCGTCGGGTGATGGATCAGACTCGCTGCATCGGCGGATTCGGCGAGCAGATTTGCCCGGGGGCCGATGTACGTGTCAAGAGCCATAATTTTCCGCTCCCGCAGGGAATCGATTGGAGGGTTCGTCACCTGAGCGAAACGCTGCCGGAAATAGGCAGAGAGCGGCCGGACGCGACTCGACAGAATCGCCAGCGGTGCGTCGTCACCCATTGACCAGGTGGGTTCTTTCGATTCTCCGGCCATCGGATTGACAATCAGACGGGCATCTTCGCCGGAATAGCCGAAGGCGCGCTGCACGGTGGTCAGCTCATCGATTGCGGTGTCGGAGAACTGACCAACGTCTGGCTGGAGATGCACTCTGTGTTGCTCGATCCATTCGGCATAGGGCGCAGACTGAGCAACCTGATCCTTGATCTCGTCGTTTCGGTGGACCTGGCCAGCACGAGTATCGACCACAATCATCTGGCCCGGGCCTAGCCGACCCTTTTCAACAATCGACTTCTGGTCGACCGCGACCGTGCCTGCCTCTGAGCCGGCAATGAGGACACCATCGTCGGTGATCGCGTATCGGAGGGGTCGAAGACCGTTGCGATCGAGTGTGGCGCCGGCGATCACGCCATCAGAGAATGCCATCGCTGCGGGGCCATCCCACTGTTCCATGAGACCGGCGTTGTAGTCGTATAACGCGCGACGGGCAGGTGGCATATCGGGGAGCTGTTCCCATGGCTCAGGCACCAGCATCATCATGGCGTGCGGGAGGGATCGCCCAGAGTGCATCAGCATCTCGACGACGTTGTCGAAGCTCGCCGAATCTGAACCAGTCATGCTGACTACGGGCGACAGTGCCTCGGCGCTTGTGCCGTCGGCAAGCTCAAGTGATGGCTGACGGGCCTGCATCCAGTTGCGGTTGCCCTGAATGGTGTTGATTTCACCATTGTGTGCGATAAAGCGGAATGGCTGGGCCATCGCCCAGGTTGGCAGGGTGTTGGTGCTGTATCGCTGGTGGAAGAGGGCGATTGCACTCGTGAATCGCGGGTCGCGCAGATCGGTATAGA
Source organism: Thermomicrobiales bacterium (assembly GCA_041745115.1). Lineage (GTDB taxonomy): Bacteria > Chloroflexota > Chloroflexia > Thermomicrobiales > UBA6265 > JAHBVL01. The sequence goes on along the minus strand of JBGTJM010000117.1, from coordinate 1,761 downwards.
ACGACGCGAGATCCTCTGGCAAACAGAAACCCTTGTGGATCAGGGTTCGGCTGGAGCAGGAGACCACGTAGATGTCGTCCAGCCCGGCGGCACTCGATTCCCGTTCGATCGCTTTGCGGAAAAGCATCAGCTGGCGCTCAAACTCTTCCTCCGAAGCACCATCAGGTCGTCGGACGAAGAGCTGGGCTATTGCTGGCATTGTTTCGGCGGCGATCCGGCCAAGCACCTGAGGATCGACCGGGACATCCCTCCAGAGAAGTGATTCAAGCCGTTGAACCACAAGCTGTGAGTCCACAATAGCTCGTGCTCGCTCAGCTCGGGTCTCGTCGTCCGGCAGGAAGATCATCGCAACGCCATAGTCGCCAGAGCTGAGCGAAGCCATGCCGTGGTCTGCGAGCCGTTCTGCAAAAAAGTCGTGTGGAATCTGTGTGAGAATGCCGGCCCCATCACCAGTTCGCTCATCGGCGCCGACGCCACCCCGATGGGTGAGATTGACAAGGCCGTCCAGCGCAAGCTGAACGATGTTTCGAGACTGATGGCCTGAGATATCGACAACGAGGCCGACGCCACAGCTATCGTGCTCGAACACCGGGTCGTACAGCGACGGGGCCGACCGTTTCACCTGATTCGTCATCAATTCCATTGCGGATCCCTTTTAATTCACTACGAACGCGGTGACGCAACGTCCGCATGCCGAACGGTGCGCTCGATACAAATCGAAACTGCTGTCCACATTGAGTGTGGATTGTCTTTCAAGGGATTCATGAAACCCAGCTTCGTTGCTGGGTTATGTGACCGCCTATCGCCTGGCGAAACGGTGCCTAAGCATGTACTTCCAGTTTACGTTGCATGGTGTCGGAGCGAACAGAGACGCTGCGCTGCAACCGCCGTGGCCGTATTTGTGCTCTGCATCTAATTAGGGCTATCTTTTCTCAACATTCCGCATGGAATGGCGGTTTGGGTCAGTTCTGGGTGGCGTCGTGAAGGGACAGGTTTGTCTACAGCGATCGTGACTGAGTTGGTGATCGACGGGTGATTCACAAATCAGCACCCTCAATCGATCTACGTGGTGTACGAGATTTCGACCGTTAGACGCTGGGTCTAACTTCTTCGCAGCTCGAGGTGGTGAATGTCTGAGACTCTACAGATGGACAGTGAGATTTCCACAGATCGTCAAAGCGTCATCGAGCGACTTGCTTCAAAGAAGGTAGCGCTGGTTGACCTGGTGTTCAGCGACATCGCTGGCGGAGCAAAGGCGTTGACCATCCCCGCAGCGCAGCTGCCAAATGCGATGTCCAGAGGGTATCGATTTGATGGTTCGGCGGTGATGGGTGGGTTGCGGCGAGTCGAGCTGGATTTGCTGCTCTTCCCGGATCTATCAACGCTCATGATCATGCCCGGTGACGATCAGCAGCCGCGCCGAGCGAGGCTTTGTTGTTCGGTAATGCGGCAGGATGGGACACGATTTGACGGCGATCCGCGATCCGTGTTGAGTCGAGTGGTGGAAGCCGCCCGAGAATTGGATGTGGACTATCAGGTTGGGGTCGAGATCGAGTTCTATCTTGCTCGAGGGGAGGTTGTGAGCCCTGTACCCGCGAGGGATGCGGCCGGGTATTTTGATGTGGGTGAAGATGCTGTTTCGCGGACCCGTGATCTCGTCGTGGCGGCTTTGCAGTCAATTGGCGTGGCCGTTGGAGGTGCGCATCATGAGACGGGACCCGGTCAGGAAGAGCTCGATTTGCAGGTCGCTGGAGCGCTTCA
>JBGTJM010000116.1:0-3600 GCA_041745115.1 Thermomicrobiales bacterium | reverse complement strand
CGGTCTGCTGCCAGAGGAGTATCAGGGCGGTACCTTTACGATCTCGAACCTGGGGATGATGGATGTGGTCGAGTTCATTGCGATCATCAATCCGCCCCAGGCGGCGATCCTTGCCATTGGCTCTGCGTACGAAGTCCCGATTGTGAAGGATGGCGAGATTGCTGTCGGACATCGAATGAGAATCACGCTGTCCGCCGACCATCGCGTGACAGACGGAGCCGAAGTAGCGAATTTCCTGCAGGCAGTTAAGGGATATCTCCAGAACCCGTTGCGTATGGTGATCTGATGGCCTCTGGCCCGTGGAAAGCGCCCCCGGTCGCGAAGGCCAGGGGCGCGTTCTTGTTGGCGCTGGTGACAATCGCATGATGCGACCACCTGTCGAGCGCGAGCCCAATCCGGGCATTCTGGAGCGGGCGGTCTTCGGCAGCCGGCTCGCCATGCTGAAACGATTCCTGCGCTGGTTCAATCTGACCATGCTGCAGCAAGCGCTCTGGCCGCTTGCAATTCTGCTTTTTTCGGCTCCACAGGTCGCGCTAGCAGCTACTCCCTGGAACTGGTTCGCGTTGCGGATCGCCGGACCGATAGCGGCCGCAGTCGTGGCCGCGCTTTATTGCAGCCAGTTCTGGAGCTCCCGGTTGCGGATGCCTGGGCGAGCTTCAGATGATGCGCAGAGTGAGATTCCACGGAGCGCTATTGCAACGCAGGCTCGATATGTTTTGCTTGGATTGCCTGTCGCTGTTGGAGCAATGCGGCTAGCAACGGAGCCGGTCGATGAAGCATCGAAGATCATCCTGTTCGGTTTGGCGAATGTCGCCGCTTTCCACCTGATCAACTTCGGTGTGGTGCCGCTCGCGTACGAAGATCGACGTCAGGGCCTGCAAGCTGGCGTCCTGCTCTTCGGGTTGTCGTGGGGACTGCACGACGCGTTGCGAGTCGCGCTTGGGGACGAGTCGGGTGTGCTCCTGGCGTTCGCCGCCGGCGGGTTCCTCGGAATCGTCGTCGGTGCTTTGAGTCTGCTCCTCCGGCGTTGGCCCGGCGGCGCGCTGACCGCGGCCTCGGCTCACTTTCTGGTGATTTACCTCATCTTCGGATTTGTCTGAAGCGGGTTCAATCGACGGTGAATTCACGCTCAGATTCGATCTTGTCAGGATCGATTTCGACGCCCATGCCTGGACCGGTTGGTACAGTGACCCAGCCATCGACCGGCACCACGGGATCGCGATAGAAGTGTTGCAGCATCGTGTTCCACTTGACGAGGTACTCCACGTAGGGCACGTCGACCGGTGACAACGCCGCGCTAAGCTGGACGTTTGCCGGCACCGAATGACCGTGCGGCACGATGGGGATATCGTAGGCCGAGCAAAGCGTGCAGATCTTTATCATCTCGCTGATCCCTCCAGCCCAGTACGTATCCGCCTGCATCAGATCGACGGCCCGGGCGTCGAGGAGAGCCTTGATTCCGAAGCGAGTGTATTCGTGCTCGCCGCCGCTGATCTGAATCGGTGAGTTTGCCCGAATCTCTGCATATTGGGCGATCTTGTCTGGCAGCACCGGTTCTTCCAGCCAGCGGATATCGTGGTCGTACAATCGGTTGGCCATATCGAGGGTGTATGGTACGTTCCACGACATCCACGCGTCGATCATGATGTCGCTTTCCGGTCCGGCGGCGTCCCTCAGGAGCTCCGCAAGCTCGACGTTCTTCCGGATGCCCTCGCGTCCATCCATTGGTCCCCAGCGGGGAAACCACTTCTGGGCCAGGTACCCGTTTGCCGCAAACGACCTGGCCCGCTCGTGTACGCGATCGGAATTGAGCGAGAAGCCCAGCATGCTGGCATAGGCTGGCAGCTTGTCACGCACAGGTCCACCGAGCAGACGGTGCACCGGCTGATTCAGATACTTCCCGCGCAGGTCCCACAGTGCTGCGTCGATCGCGCTGATCGCGAACATTGGCGTGCCCTTGCGACTGTGCACGCCATCTCGGTACATGATGTCCCAGAGTCGCTCGGTCGCCAGAGGATCGTGGCCCAGGAGAAAGGTTCGGAATCCGACATGAAGAAGCGTGGCCACATCTCTGCCAACTGGGCCGCCAACGCCACTGACCCCTTCGTCTGTCTCGATCTCGATGAAAATCAGTTTGATTCGGGAGCTGGTTTCACCCGGCTCGACTGGTTGCCAGTTCGTTTCCGCCCCGCTCATTGCGTGAAACTCGGGGTAGATATCGACCGGCCGGATCAGCCGTTCCTCCCAATACGGACCTTCAGGATGGTCGATGGTTCCGGTCAGCTCACGCAGGCGAACGTTGGTGATCTTCACAGGGGGCTCCAATCCATTCGATGACTGTCGCGACGCTGGGATCTGGTTGCTGTTTGGTTATCGGGTTTTGAGCCAGGTCAATGCATCATCACGTTGGATGCTGATGATGTCATGGTCCACGATGCGCGCTTTGAGCCTTCCCTGAAATGCGGCGTGGCGAATCAGATCGAGGTCGATATCGATCAGCGTAGAGAGTTCTTCCGGTGAATACTCTGATTGCAGGAGCAACTCTTCCATCGACTTATGCGAATGCTGTGTTGGATCCATCCGTCGTCATATCCTTTCATGTGCAAAACAGGCGAGCCCACGTTTCAACGCCCTGTATGGTACTGCGAGATCCATGCCAGTGACCGAAGGGTCAGATTGAAGTGAGCATTGTCAGCGCGATTCGCTCTGCCGTTTCTTTGTCGTCAGGATCGAGCTCTCCGTCGATGACGAGCTCCCGCAGATGGTCCTTGATTTCGGCAATCCACTTGCCCGGCGGCCGATCGAAAAGAGAGATCAGTTCCGTGCCGTTGAGTGGACTCTGGTAGTCAGCGAGGGCTCGCTCGGCCTCGAGATCGGCGATGTGAGCCCGAAGGGCACCGATCCGTCTGCGTGCCAGTTTCTGTTTTTCAGCCCTCGCGGACGTCACGTCCTCAGTTGCAAGGTCGAGCAAATCTGGCAAATATGGACCAGAATCCAGCATCAGGCGTCGCACCGCGCTGTCGGTCCAGGTGTCGTCATATGTCTCCGGTCGGCTGTGTAGTTCGACGACTCGGCGTACTGCCAACTGCGTGCCTTTGTCTGCGTTGAGCCGAGTGAGAATCTGACCAGCCAGATCTGAGCCGATCCGTTCATGACCGAAAAAGTGCACCTCTCCCGATGGTGAAATCGATCGTGTCCGCGGCTTGGCAGAATCGTGAAGCAGCGCGGCCCACCGCACCGTGGGGCGGCTGGGCACGCTATCGACTACCCGTTTGGTGTGTTCCCAGAGATCTTTTTCGTGTGGATCGCCTGGTCGAGGTTCCTGTTCGGGGAGGTCCTGAATCTCCGGAAGCACGAGTCGAAAGAGCCCCGTGCTGTACAGGGCTTCGAGACCATGCGATGCGTACCGTCCAAGCAGGAGGCGCGTGAGCTCTCCGTAGATCCGTTCCCGGCTGATCCGGCTGAGGCTTTCTGACTGGCGCAGCATGGCTTCTGCAGTCTCCGACTCGATCGTAAACCCCAGCTGGGCGACGAATCTCGCCGCTCGCAGCAGCCGCAGCGGATCTTCTTTGAATCGCAGGTCGGCATCGCCAACCGCCC
>JBGTJM010000115.1:0-2990 GCA_041745115.1 Thermomicrobiales bacterium | reverse complement strand
TCGATCTCCGAGGCTATGGCAAGCGATGCTTCGTATGCCGCAAGCAGGGCTCGCTCGCTTATTCCGGACTGTTCTTCGATCACATGGGTTTCTTGCATTTCTCTGCCTAACCGCGCATGAAGGTTCGCGGACTGCAATTCCGGGAGTTTGATCGGATCCTGCCAAGGTGCGACGCCAAGCGGAGTGGCCACGCCCTGATCGATTGATAGTATGACAGCGACAATGTCTCGACAGAACGAATGTGGTTCGGTTGGCCTGATTGATGGGACCGCCAGTCAGGGGTGGGTAAGGTCGACTTCGATCCGCTCCGCGCCGTCTTCGAATCGTGCACTCCACGGATGGTGGAGTCCTTTCAGCAGCGCGAGCATCGGCTGATTTCCGGGCTGAACAAACGCGAATATCTTTTCGATCCCGACCAGCCTGGCGTTGGCCAGTATGGCAAGAGTGAGCTCATGGCCGATACCCTTGCCCTGCCATTCGTCGGTAACCACGGCGGCATACTCTGCTGCGTTCGACGAGCCGTCTCGGTCCAGCCGAACCACTCCAATGATGGTTTGAGGGTTTCCCGGATCGAGGGCGACCAGGGCAAGACGGTCGGTACCGTCGACGTTGGTGAAGAAATGGGCCAGTTCGGGAACGAGCTCGGGATAGTGGCCGAAGAATCTCATGTATCGACTCTTCGCGCTCAGGCCAAGGTGAAATCTTTGCAGCGGGACTGCATCGGCAGGAGTGATAGACCTGATGGGGATCGTAGTGCCGTCCTCGAGAACGATGATTTGCATCTTTTGCTCCGGCGAGTCATGCGTCCTTGCTACTGGCGTTTCAGCGGAGACATTTCTAAGGTGTAGAGCATTCCCTTCGGGTTCTGACGGTGTTGAGTTACTCAGACTCGGGGCCTGGGAGTCTCACGTTCTGAGATGCAGGCTACCATGATCCGGATGGTGTAGATCGTGCAACCATCAGAAATCGATCGTGGCCCCTGTTGGAGTTGAGTCAGGTCTGAATCGAACTGTTCATTCGATCGTGATGAATGCAGTTGAAGTCGGAGTCAACAAATGCCGAAACGAAACCAGCCTCCGGTCGTGGATGCGGATTGCGCATTGCAGATTGTTCAGAGTGGGCACCGGGTGTACCTGCATGAAGCTGCGATGGTTCCGGGCGAACTGGTGCGGGCTTTGTGCAGGAGGGCAGGCGAGTTGTCTGGCATCGAAACCGTCTCCCTGCACACAAACGGTCCCGCGCCTCATGTCGATCCGGCCATGAATGGTTTGATTCGGCACAATGCGCTGTTTGTGGGCGCGAACGTTCGGGCCGCGGTGAACGAAGGACGCGCTGACTATACGCCAGTGTTTCTCTCGGAAGTTCCGTATCTGTTGAGTCGGGGCCGACTGGCGATCGATGTTGCGCTGTTGCAGGTTTCTCCGCCAGACGCTCACGGATACTGCCGTCTGGGAACCTCGATCGCCTGTGCAAGAGCGGCGGCGGACTGGGCGCCAAAGGTTATCGGCCTGATCAATCCGCGAGTGCCGCTGACGCTGGGGAACTCCGCGGTTCATGTCAGCCGATTCGATGCCCTGGTCGAGACCGATGAAGCGCTTCCAGTCGTAATGCCAGCTGAGATCGATGATTGTGCCCGGCAGATTGGCGAGCATGTCGCATCGCTGGTGGAAAACCGATCGACGCTACAACTCGGTATTGGGGCGATTCCCGACGCCGTGTTGTCTTGCCTGGCCGGGCACGAAGACCTGGGGATCCATACGGAGATGTTCTCGGATGGACTCGTCGAGCTGGCCGAAGCAGGAGTTATCACGAATCGGTTCAAGCCTACATGGCGGGGCAGGATCGTGACTTCGTTTGCAATGGGTTCCGAGAAGCTTTACTCGTTTGTAGATGACAATCCGTTCATTGAATTTCATCCATCCGACATCGTCAATGACACACGAGAGATCCGCAGGATCGAGCGAATGACCTCGATCAACTCCGCGATCCAGATAGACATTTCCGGGCAGGTGGTGGCGGACTCGGTTGGAGAGGTGATTTATAGCGGAATCGGTGGCCAGATGGACTTTGTGCATGGTGCTGCACTGGCGCCCGGTGGAAAGTCGATCATCGCCCTGCCCTCCACTGCGAAGGGTGGGACGGTTTCTCGTATTGTTGGCGCAATCGACGCTGGGGCAGGGGTTGTCACAACCCGGGGGCATGTGCAGTATGTTGCTACCGAGTATGGTGTCGTGGACCTGGAGGGCCAGTCATTGCGAGAACGCGCCGAACTCCTTATCGGCATTTCCCATCCGGCGTTTCGGGAGGAGCTCAGGCGGGTCGCGGTTCAACGCCATCTTGCTCCCTTGCCCAGACTTTGAAGTTCGGCGGCCAGAGGAACACAGGGTTTCTCTGGCCGCCGAAGTGCCGAGTTATCAGGCAGCGGCCGTCGCCGCCACGTTGTCGCTCCCTTGTGCGCTTCGGAATGCGCGATAGACAAACGCTCCCGAACCGAGGAGGCCGGCCAATCCGACCACAATCGCGACGAACGGGATGAGAGAGATGAGTCCCGCAATGAGAACTCCGACGACTGCCGCGCCGATCGTAGCGCCGGTGGTGGTCGGCTTGACAATGTACGAGCCAATCCAGGTGCCCACAACGATCAGTCCGAGCAGGTAGAGCACCGGCAAGAGGACGATAAGGGTGCTGATACCCAGCGGTGCACCGATCAGTGTGAACAGGATCAGCACCGCGACAATGGGTAGTACGATCCAGATGAGCAAAGCGGTGATCAGGCTTGGAACAAAGTCCGCTTTCAACGTAGCAATGGATCCCAGGAGCTGGTCACGCGCCAGCCACGCGAAGACCGCTGCAGCGACAAGCCCAAGAATCATTAACCCCAGCCAGCCCAGAATCGAGAAGATCGCCGCACCGCGGCCGAACGAGAAATCGCCTGAGCGATCTTCGATGTCACCCGTGACTGTGGCGCCGTCGGCACGAGTCAGGTCACT
>JBGTJM010000114.1:0-2347 GCA_041745115.1 Thermomicrobiales bacterium | reverse complement strand
CTCCATCTTCGGCAGGCCTTCCGCTCCCGCTCAGACTCCAGCCATCCCCAGGATTCCTCCCAGCTCAGCTCCGTCTCAACGCGCAAACAGCCCGCCAACTTGTCAAGGTGCTCTGAATCTTCTGCCGGACAAAAAGATCCGCCTCTTATTAAGGAGGCGGACACCGCATGTACCTGTTCGGAAAACCGAACCAGGCGAGGATCGTCTCGGACGATCTACAAAGCGGCACCCTCCAGGATCTTGCCCACGCTGAGCATTCAGCGCGTGTCGGCTAATCGCCAACCGCAAGGGACATTATAGAAATATGTTCGGGTCCGTGTCAAGGAAAAATCCTGAGAAAACCGAGGCATTCATGCAGCAACTTTTCCGAATCGCGCAAAGACCCTGTTTTCAGTCACATTTACTTGGTTTCGTCACCAGCGCTCGGCTTGTGATCTAACGCACAGTGACGTAACCTGCGCGAAGCATTCTACTGGCCTTAACCATATGCCTCGCAGGATTCGAGCAAATGAAAAGACGCCCAGTGATCGGTATCACGCCAGGTCCCGAAACAATTCACGCGAACTACGGCACGGTTCACCGTTACCGAATTTCGAGCGACTACGTCAAAGCCGTCGAATCGGCCGGTGGTCTGCCGCTGATCCTGCCTCCGGTCGCTGACTCTACGGAGGAACTTCTCAATCTCGTGGATGGCCTGCTCTTTTCTGGCGGCGCCGACATCGATCCACGCCGCTATGGCGACAATTCAATCCATCCCGACACGTATGACATTGATTCAGAACGAGACGACTTCGAGCTCGAACTCATCACATCGGCCATCCGAGCGGACAAGCCGGTGCTCTGTATTTGCCGCGGTATCCAGGTGCTGAACGTCGCCTACGGCGGCACCTTGCACCAACACATCGACGACGTCGCAGGTTCTCGAGAACACCGACAGCAATCAATTGGAGTACCTGCGGAGAAGCCCTCTCACGATGTCTCGGCTACTCCGGGATCGCTACTCGAGCAGGTCTATGGTCAGTCATCCATCCCAGCAAACTCACTCCATCATCAGGCAGTGCGCGACCCTGCTCCTCAACTTCGTGTGGAGGGAACCACAGACGATGGCATCATCGAAGCACTCTCCTACCCAGACGCCAGATTTGTGCTGGGTGTCCAGTGGCATCCTGAAATGATGCACAGACATCACCCTCTTCAGATGAAGCCCTTCGAGGCATTCGTTGCTTCTATTAAGTTGGCCAGTCTGGTCTGATCAAGGTGGCCAGCAGATAGCCTTAAGCAAAGCGCCAAGCGCACCAGGCTCGGGCCTGGTGCGCTTGTTCTTCGTCAAATTGGACGGATCAGCCGCTATGCAGCGATCTCTCGGGCCGTTCCGGCGCCAGACACGCCAATACCATCGTCACGTCGTGCCACGAGGTGGAACTCATCCGGCATCACAGCCGAAAGCGCTTCATCCATCGTCCTCACAGGAATGAAGACCATATCTTGCTTGAGCTCTTCGGGTAGATCGTCCAGATCCACTTCGTTTCGCATAGGGATAACAAACCGTGAAATACCGGCGCGCTGCGCAGCAAGCGCCTTCTCCTTGATTCCACCCACCGGCAGGACTTGCCCTCGCAGCGTGATTTCGCCAGTCATCGCCACGTCATCCCGAACAGCCACCCCGGAAAGAAGCGAAACCAGCGCGGTGGTCATCGCCACACCCGCCGACGGACCATCCTTCGGGATAGCACCGGCTGGGACGTGGATGTGGATCTCGCTGCTCTGATAGAACTCCGGATCGATCGACAAGTCTCTCGCCCGCGACCGCACGTAGGACATTGCGGCATGAGCCGACTCTTTCATCACATCTCCCAGCTGCCCGGTCACCTGCATCGACCCCTTGCCAGTCATCCTGGTGGCCTCGATGAACATGATGTCTCCGCCCACACTGGAAACGCCCACGCCAATCGCCACCCCAGCCTGGCTCGTTCGAGCTGCCAGCTCCTCATAGAAGAAGCGTGGACGGCCCAACGACTCCCGAACCAGCGTAAGAGTCACCGTCTTCGGAGCTTTCTGGCCGGCAGCGATCTTGGTCGCGATTTTTCGGCAAACAGTCCCTATCTCCCGTTCCAGATTTCGGACCCCGGCTTCGCGGGTGTAGTGCTGGATAATTTGCAATACGGCGTCGTTATTCCACGTCAGCTTCGCGTCTTTGAGACCATTCGCGATCATCTGCTTGGGAATCAGGAATCGATGAGCGATGTTTCGTTTGTCCTCATCGGTGTATCCCGCCAGATCGATGATTTCCATCCGGTCTCGCAACGGCGCAGGGATCGAATCCAGCATATTCGCTGTCGCGATAAAC
>JBGTJM010000113.1:0-3615 GCA_041745115.1 Thermomicrobiales bacterium | reverse complement strand
CCTTCATGCAGTTCGATGATCTCAATCCTGAGCAGCTGGCGGCGGTTCGGCACCCGGGTGGGCCGATGCGGATCGTGGCCGGGGCTGGAACTGGCAAGACCCAGACGCTGACGCGACGGTTCGCGGCGCTCGTCGATTCCGGGGTGCTGGAAAACCGAATTCTGGTGCTGACCTACTCGCGCAAGGCCGCGGGAGAGATGCAGCAGCGGATTACGGCGCAGCTGCCCGGCGGGCATCGGAAACTCTGGATCCAGACCTTTCACTCTTTCAGTCTGGCAATGATCGATGAATGGAACCGCGCTGCTGGCTTGCCTGCTCCGACCGTTATCGACGAGCAGGAGCAACACGGATATGCCTCGAATGTGGTGGGGCAGTTTACTGACGACGAGTTTCACTTCTACAAAGGGGACTTCGGCCGGAATCGGTTGTCTGGAGAGGTGCTGACCTTCGCCAGCCAGGTGAAGGACTGTCTGATGACTCCCGAAGATGTGTCGGCATATGTGGCTGCAAGTGAGACCACACCGGGACGTCTGCACGATTTGAGACTGGCGTACAACGCGTATCGAGATGACCTGGACCAGAGGGGCCTGCAGGATTTTGGCGAGCTGGGATACCAGGCAGTAATGCGGTTGAAAGCCGACGCAGGTTTACTCAAGCAGACGCGAGCGCGATTCGATCATGTGCTGGTCGACGAGTTCCAGGATACGAATCTGGCCCAGTTCGAGCTGGTACGACTACTGGTACCGACCGGCGGGAACGTCTGTGTTGTCGGGGATGTGAACCAGGCGATCTACGCGTTCCGGGGCGGTGATCCAGCCTATATCAACCAGTTCGAGGAGTACTATCCGGGCGCAGAGACGTACAAACTGACTACGAATTACCGCTCCGGACAGACAGTCCTGGATGCCGCGAATCAGTTGATCCGGCAGAATCCCGAAGGTGACGCGATCACCCTTACCGCGCATGCCGGGGCAGGTTCGGCTTCAGTTACGCTGCTGAGCGCTGGAAATCCGGATGAGGAAGGTGACCTTATCGCGCGGGAGATCCTCCGGCTTGTGCGGCGAGAGCAGGATCCACTGCGGTTTGGCGAAATCGCGATCCTGTTGCGTAGCACGACCCGTGATGCGGGGCCGATCACGCGGGCCATGACGCGCCACGGCATTCCGATCGTGGAATCGGGCGTTGCTGCCTTCGACACGGAGGTGGTGCACGATGTGCTGGCATCGCTGCGATTGGTTGCGGGGCCCACGAGCTGGAAGGACGCCGCCAGGGTGGTGGCGCGAGACCGGGCAAAGGCCGTCCATTTGCGCGGACTGGAATCGCGTTTTCCCGACGCTGAACTGCGGGACAGCCTGCTGGAAACTCCTGGAGATGACGAGCTCAGCTTGTCCGCACCTCAAACACAGGTTCTGGCCGACGTGCGTGCTCTGGCGCTCCGGGCGGCTTCAGCAAGGAACTTGCCGCTGCCCGACCTGATGTACGAGGCCATGCGACTGTCTGGCCGACTGACAGAAGCACTGGCGCCGGAGACTTCGCGGGTGCTGTCCTCGTTCATCGACCATGCCACGACGCTCGGTGACACCGGAGGAGACGCTGAGGATCTGGTTGGACAGATGATGGCCGGATATGGCGACTTGCCTCATCAGGGCGAAAAGCCGACTGCGGGGGTGACGCTGAGCACCGTACACGCGGCAAAAGGCCTTGAGTGGCCGGTGGTTTTTGTGGCCGCGATGACCGACGGGCAGTTTCCCCTGCCGATGAAGCTCGACCGAACGTTCGATTTCGATGACATGGGCAACTGGCAGACGGTTGGGACCGCGAATCGAAGCGAGGCAGAGAGAAGAGAGCGATTTCTGCAGGAAGAGCGGCGGCTGGCCTATGTGGCATTCACGAGAGCTCGCGATCGCCTGACCATCACCTACCCCTTGAAAGATATGGCGGGGCGCATCCTGAGTGCGTCGCCGTTCCTGGAGGAGGCGGGGATCGAGCCGGCTGGCCAAGCTGGGGAGGATGGGTTCGCGACTCCGATGCTGGACTCGATGGCGGACCTGGCGGCGTACCTGCGAACCCGACGGCTCGACGCGGACTCGGTCCCGATCAGCGATCCAGCAGCAGCGAAGCACCTCGCCGGAGTGGTGCTCAACACCTGGGCTGCCGAAAAGATGGTTCCGGGAGTGATCGGTGATCGCCAACGGCACCTTCCTGCGCCGAATGACGACCGCAGCAGGTTGCGTTTTTCCTACAGCCAGCTCGACACCTATAAGCAATGTCCGAGGCAATATTGTTATTCGCGAGTACTGCGGCTCGATGAAACCGAGGATGGTGAGGCTCCGTATCTGCCGTTTGGAACCGCGGCCCACAGTGCGCTCGAGTCGCTGAACAAACAGTGGATGGAAACCGGCCGAGTGCCTGATGATGACGCTATCGAGGCAGCAATCGAGCAATTCTGGCCCGAACGGGGCTTTCAATTTGCAGGCCAGACCCGGCAGCTGCGTCACCGCCTGAGCGCGATGCTGAAACGCTACTACGCGTTCGAGCGATCGCGGGTTCCGCCTCGTATTCCATTGCGGACAGAGTTCGATTTTTCAATGGACTACGGCAGACACTCAGTGTCCGGGAAAATCGATGCCGTCTTCGAATCGGCGGATGGTGCGGTGGAGATCGTCGACTACAAGACCAGTGCCAAGTCGACCTTCGACAAGCTAACTCCAAAGGATTCGATGCAGCTCTTCCTTTATGATGCAGCGATCCGCAATCAGGGTGAGAGGCGACCGTTCTCGGTTGCCTACTACGGCTTGCGCCATAGGGATGACAAAGGTTTTGTGACTGGTGATAGTTGGGAAAAGCGGCAGATCAAGGCGATTACCCATGACGATGATTCGCGGGCACCGATTGCCGCGACGATCGATGATCTGATCAGCCAAATCGAGTCCAACGATTTCGAACCAACGTCTTCCGAAAAGGTATGTGGGTGGTGCAGTTACCGCTGGCTCTGTCCGGCGGGGTGAGCGGCGACTTTGCACCAAATCAGATTCGAGAGAAACTGCCGGCGGGCAACCTGGGCTTGAAGGCAAAGACATCCCTCCGGGCAAGTTTATCGGTTCTTCCTGTATATGGAAAAGCCACTGGAGGGCGTGGCACTCAGGAGAGTTTGCGCAGCCCTTCTGTCGCAGCATCTCGGCCCCGGAAGCATTCGCGATTGCTGCTGTCGATCGAAGGATCGTTCTGACGTGGATGAGTTGCTGGTTGATTTAGACACGATTGCCGTGGTTTCAGCGTGCAGCAATCTACCCAAAAGCGCATCGCCAGGCAGCAGATTCGAACCATTTCCGCCAGGAGAATGGTCGAGTCTTGCGCTGGCCCTTCACAGCAATGGGTGGCGGCCCTCGAGACTGATCGAGACGGCCTTTGCAGAAGAGTTTTCACAACTTAGTCTGCATCCCCGCCTGATATTACGGCTAAGTGAGCTTCCCAGCCGGGCGCAGCTCGCTCGCGAAGAGATCATTCGATTACGCGAGCTTGGGATCTGGACGCTCGTCCGATTCCAGTCTGGCTATCCGATGCGCTGGCGAGAAAAGCTCAGCGCGTTGGCGCCACCTGTGATGTTTGGTTCAG
>JBGTJM010000112.1:0-1912 GCA_041745115.1 Thermomicrobiales bacterium | reverse complement strand
CATCCGCGAACTCCGGAGTCGCGGAAATCCGAAGCTCCCAGCGCTCACCTGCTTCGATGTGAATGGGAAACTCCGCGGACACTCCAATCAAGTCGTCGGGTGCTGTTTCCCAGTGCACTTCGTCCTGGCCAGGCAGCAGCGTGATCAGCTGTTCGGGATGGATGCCGTTATCCCGGCGAATCGACAACTGGGGAGTTCGATCGAAGTTCACCCTGGTACTGCTGACCAGGCCGTCCACGGCACGGTAGCGGAGGTGTACCGCTCCCTGGTGAGCGTGGGGCCGAAGCATCGTGCCCCGAACAGGTCTGGGAAAGCCGCGGATCTCGAAAAGGTCATGGAAATCTGCCGAGATCAGCAGCCCCAGTACGACATCTACGGGCATTCGGGCATAGTTCTGAAGCACGTACGAGATATGCAGGCCAGCGTCGAGCGTCACGCGCTCTTCGATGGCGATCTGGTGTGGCAACAGGTGCGTTCCGCCATTGAACGTCAGAGCCGGGTTGGCGGTGGTAATCGTCGCCGCGGATGCGTGGTGCATCGTCGTTGCCAGCCATTCCGGAGTTTCACCATTTAGCGTCACTCGAATGCCGTTGAGGTGACGAGTATCGCGGGCGTACATTCCAGTCGACCGGTCGTGCGAACAGCTGTCAGGGGCATCCATAAGAAGGAAGAGGTCTCTGCTCTTCAAAACCACGCCGAGATCGTTCATGCAGGTTCCTCATCAGGTCGTCTTCAGGTGACGTTCAGGTTGACGTTGTGCCAGGCGAAAGCCGGCACAGATTCTGCTCTTAACGAGTAGAATGAAGAAGAGCCACGTCTGCCTTCCAGACAGTTCTCGGCTCAGGCGCTTTCACTCAAATTTGATCGGCTCGTGAGAAGTGGTGCCTCAGTGCGCTCTCTTCTGAGCCTACGACACTTGCGCGCCTTTTGCACGCCAGGGAGTAATGAGGATAACGATGCATATTGCGATGATTGCCCCGCCGTGGTTTCCCATTCCACCGCCAAAGTATGGCGGGATCGAGCAGGTCGTGTTCAACCTGGTCGAAGCCTTCAGCGAAGCTGGTCACCAGGTGACACTGTTTGCCCCAAAGGGTTCACTCACCAGTGCCGAGCTCATTCCCACCTCGGATGTTGCCGTCGGTCTCGATATGAGCGAGGCCGAAAAGGTGCTCATCAACAAAGCAGCTGGCGATCGGGCCTATTCGATCGCCAATGAGATCGGTGCGGACATCATCCATGACCACACCGATTACGTCTTTGGATCGGCTGTTCACGCGCCGATCGTGCGCACTGTCCACGGGCCGATGACGGACATTGCGGTGGGTCGCTATCAGCAGATGAGCAAGAATGGCGACAGATTTATCGCCATCAGCCAGCGCCAACGAGAGATTTTCGAGCAGTCCGCTTTCGAGACGGCTGGCGATCCCTCATCGCTCGCCTTCGCCGATGTCATTCACAACCCCATCGATGCCACGCACACACCGTTCTACTCAGCTGCTGAGAAAGAGGACTATGTTGCGTTTGTCGGACGATGCCATTGGGAGAAAGGACCCTCGCACGCCATCGAAGTGGCACGGGACGCAGGGGTCCGGTTGAAAATGGCGATGCGGGTGAGCAAACCGGAGAGGATGTATTTCGACAGCGCAGTCAAGCCACTGCTCGATGCAAACCGCGATCTCGTTGAGTTTGTCGGTGAGCTTGGGGGGCAAGAGCGAGATGAGCTCTATGGGAAATCGAGGGCGCTGATCTTTTCCTCGGCATGGGAGGAGCCGTTTGGTCTGACCATGGTGGAGGCCATGGCGCATGGCACGGCAGTAGCGGCTCTGCGCCGCGGTTCGGCCCCGGAGATCATCAACGATGGCGTGACAGGCCGATTGAGCAGCGACTTCGCGGAGATGGCACAGACGCTGCG
>JBGTJM010000111.1:0-8903 GCA_041745115.1 Thermomicrobiales bacterium | reverse complement strand
CGGATGGGGACGTTGCGCGAGATCGTGTCATAGAATGAGGTGTCATCGGGGCCTCCTTTGGCAGGGCGGTTGGTCAACACCTCTACCCTACAAAGACGTGCCCCGATGTCAACCCCTTGTGACAAACAGCCAAACTTAAGGCAACGAGGGTGGCTGCGGGAAGCCACCCTCGTTGCGTGTCGTGGTAAACGTAAAGGTCGCTAGAGGTAGTCGAGTGGATTCACGACCACGCCATTCCTCTCGATCATGAAGTGGATGTGGGGCCCGGTGGAGAGTCCAGTGCTGCCGATCGGCCCGATGACATCTCCCTGGTTCACTTGCTGGCCGACCCGGACATACGGCATTTCCGCCATATGGCCATAAGTCGTGACAAACCCATTTCCGTGATCGATCTTCACGTAGTAACCGAGTCCACAGTCACACCAGCCGGCCTGCGTCACCCGCCCACCATCTGAGGCCAGGATCGGCGTATACGACGGCGCGGCCAAATCAATGCCATTGTGTACCGCGCAGCCCCAGTTCGGATCGTAGGCGTAGAAGCCGAGATTCGAACAACCATAGGCCTGGGTAAAGGTGTACTTCTCCAGTGGATAGATAAACGAACCCGTGGGTCCGGTCGCAGCAGCAGACTGCTGGCTCGCCACCGACGCGGCTGACGCGAGCAGATTGCCAATGGCAAAGCCCTGCACTGAGTCACCGACCACGTAGTACCAGTCGTCACCATTTCGATCGAAGAATGGTCCGTCGGTGATTTCGGCGATATTCTGGGAGGTCAGCACTCCAAGCAACGCCCCGTTGACGGTCGCGCCATTGCGGATGTTGATCGAGCCATCATTTGGCATCACTCGGTCGCCGATAGCAAACTGTGCCGATCGCGTCGTTGTTGAGCTCGCGGTCGATTGAGTCGTGGATGTTGCTGCCGGTTGGCTACTCGCCGTGAGATACGCACCCAGGGCAAATGCTCGGATCGAGCCAATACGAACCAGATACCAACCACTGCCCGAACCGTCGTAGTAGGGGCCGTCAACGATCGTGAGCGAAGTGCCGTCCTTGACCGCCTGCAGCCGCTCGGCTGACGTGCTTGCCTCCATACGAAGACTCAATCCGCCGCCATCGTCAGTTGTCACAATGACGGTCTGCCCAGCTGCGAACGAAGGCGTGTCCAGAACGACGTTGCTGCTTGCCGAGGATTGCTGGCTGGTGGTCGTTGCGGGCTGGCTGCTAGCCGCCAGAAATCCGGCGAATGCAAACGCTCGGATCGCACCATTCCGGACCAGATACCAGCCGTTGCCGGAACCGTCGTAGTAGGGCCCGTCGACAATCGTCAACGTCGCGCCATCTCGAACAGCCTGGAGTTTCTCTGCGGATAGGCTCGCCTCCATGCGAAGACTGAGCCCGCCGCCATCGTCTGTTCGGACCACTACCGACTGACCGGCGGAGAATGACGGGGTATCGAATCCGAGGAATCCACTCGTCGCCGCTGACGCCGCCTGCCCATTCGATGATTGAGCAGCGCTCGCGGGCGGGCTGCTTGCCTTCAGGAACCCGGCATAGGCGAACGCGCGAATCGAGCCGCTGCGCACAAGGTACCAGCCGTTCCCGGAGCCGTCGTAGTACGGACCATCGACGATGGTCAGGATGGTTCCGTCCCTGACTGACTGAAGTCGTTCCGCCGAGAGGCTCGCCTCCATGCGAAGACTAAGCCCGCCGCCGTCGTCGGCTTGCACCACAACAGCCTGACCGGCCGCAAACGATGGCGTTTCGAATCCAAGAAATCCAGAGGATGAAGAAGCTGTTGTCGTCTGACTGCTCGCCGACGAAGTGGTACTGGCCGGCTGGCTGCCGGGGGCCAGGAACCCAGCAAAAGCAAACGCGCGGATCGAACCGCTACGAACCAGGTACCATCCGTTCCCAGAACCGTCGTAGTACGGGCCATCGACGATGGTCAGAACGGTGCCGTCCCTGACTGACTGAAGGCGTTCCGCCGAGAGACTTGCGTCCATCCTTAGGCTTAGCCCGCCGCCATCGTCAGTTCGGACGACCACAGACTGACCGGCTGAGAAAGATGGAGTGTCGTATCCAAGGAACCCGGCCGATGCCTGTGATCCGGATGTTTGGCTACTCGATGTAACGGCCTGGCCGCTCGATTGCTGACTTCCCGCTGCGAGAAATCCGGCATACGCAAACGCGCGGATGCTTTCGTGCCGAACCAGGTACCATCCGTTTCCGAAACCGTCATAAAACGGTCCGTCAACGACGATCAACGAGGTTCCGTCCCGCACCGATTGAAGCAGCTCAGATGACGCACTTGCCTCCATCCGCAGACTCAGGCCACCTCCATCGTCCGTTTGGACAACAACAGACTGTCCTGCCGAGTAGGACGGCGTGTCGAAGCCGAGATAGCCGCTTGAGGCTTGAGCAAGTGTGAGTGCGGGTGCCATAGCAGCCGCAAGAAGTGTCCCTGCCAAAACGAAAGCGCCTGCAAGCGCTCGCCAGCTTATTCGCCGGGCAGAGTGCGATGGATTTGTGCCACGCACTTTTCCCTTCCCTCCTGACAAACGGACCCCCGAGTTCGCGGGCCTCGAGTCCTGGACTTCTTTCCCAATACGGAAACCAGCCGGGGTAGCGGGCGGGAAAGAAGATTCGTGAATGCGTGCAGGTACTTTGGGGTAATACGGTTGAGGATACCCCATTCGAGCGTTCCGTCCCCCACGGACACGTCAAACCTGGCGCAACTCCGATTCGGCAGCTCACAAGTCATCGCGGGCTTCTGGCAATCGCGCCACGTTCTGTTTACGAACGTTGCGGGAGCGCGATCAAACTCCAGAATGATGACGATGAACGCCGAAGTCACCATAGCAAAGTCAGCGATTGACCTTCAATGTGAACGTACGGCTTCTTTGGCATTAGGGGGTCAGAAACACGATCAGGTACCTTCGAAATCCGTAAACCTGTTCTCCTGACTCCCCACCGAATCGATGCCAGTCGCTATAATCAACTTTATCGGCGCGGCGCCGGTTCTCTGAGTTCCCCCTGCGGCCGCGATAATCGTGGTGAGGTCAGTGCAGCGCCTGGGCCAGATGGTCAATTGGCATGCTGGGACTTCGCTGAGCAAAGGACCCTAACGAGCGTGAATGTCACCGTCGAACGGATCGCCGACAGTCAGGTGCGGTTGCAGATTGCCGCCGATCAGGAAGAGCACCGGAAGGCGATCGAACGCGCCTACCGTAAGATCGCCCGCGAAATACAGGTTCCGGGATTCCGCAAAGGAAAGGCGCCTCGATCGATGATCGAGCGTGTCTACGGCCGGGAAGTATTCGTAGAAGAAGCAAATCGTTCGCTGATGGATGACCTGTATCGTCGTGCGGTCGAGCAGGAAGACATCATTCCGGTTGGCGAACCCGCTCTCGATGCAGTCGAACCTGATCCTCTTTCCTTCACCGTTATCATTCCGGTGTATCCCACCATTGACCCAGGTGACTATGCGTCAGTCAGAGTCGAGCAGGTGGATGCGGCCGTTTCTGACGCTGACGTGGATGATCTGCTCGAAAAACTGCGGATTGCGCAGAGCCCCTGGATCGATCCGGCCGAGCCGAGAAGACCGAAGGACGGCGACCAGGTGACTGTCGACATTCAGATTATGGATGGCGACGAGGAGTTCCAGCCGAAGAATGAAGATGCCGTTTTCGTGCTCGGAGAGTCGAACCTTCTCGAAGAGTTGAGGGCGGCCATCGATACGCTCGTTCCCGGGGAGTCGACGTCGACCGACATCCTGTTTGGAGAAGACGACGATCGCTATTCCGAGGATGATCCACGTCGTGGTAAATCGATGACGTACAACCTCACCCTCAAAGGAATCAAGGAACGCGAAGAATTGACTCTGGACGACGAGTTCGCGAAGTCGTTTGGCAACGCCGAGACAGTCGCCGAGTTGCGGGAGCGAGTGCACGCGAATCTGCACGCGGAGCGAACGCGGGATGCGCGGTCTGAGGTAGTGAGATCGATAACAGACAAGCTGAACGAGCTCGCAACGCTCGAAATCCCGGCACCAATGATCGACGATGCTGTAGAGGAGCGGATCTCGCGGCTAAAAACGCGCCTTCAGTATAACGGAGCATCGCTGGATGCCTATTTGCGGCAGTCTGGCCAAACGGAGGAACAGCTCAAGGCAGATGTCAGGCCCGCCGCCGGAGCAGACCTGAGAACGTCATTGATCTTGCGGCAGATCGCCGAGCTCGAAGGCATCGACGTCTCGGAAACTGATCTCGAATCTGAGATCGAGGAGATTACCTCGGGAGCTCCCCAGGAACTGGAAATGCGGGAAGCCTACTCCCAGAATCAGTATTTGCGTTCTGCGCTGCGCAATGATCTCTTCGATCAGCGATTGACTGATCGACTGATCGAGATTGCGACGGAAGGCAAAGGCGCTGTGATCAACGCGTTCGTAGCTCCTGATCTGCCAGCGGAAGAGAACGTGGAAGCGGGAGAAGTCGTTGATGCTGATGAACCCGACGATGCCACCAGCGAAGACTCATCGAGCACCAGTTCGGCAACAGAGTCGGCCTGAATGGCAGTACCGACAAGGTGCGTGAGGGCTGAAACAGCCCATCGGCTTTCATTTTTAGATAGCGGTAAGTGTAGTCCGCATCGTAGTACTTGAGGACCAACGAACAATGGAAATACCCCGTATCGAAAACCTGATTCCCATGGTCGTCGAAACAAGCAATCGCGGTGAGCGAGCATTTGACATCTATTCACGCCTGCTGCGTGACAGGATCATTTTCATCGGCACGCCGATCGACGATCAGGTCGCCAATGTTGCGATCGCCCAAATGCTTTTTCTGGAGAATGAAGATCCCCAGCAGGACATCCGCCTCTACATCAACTCCCCTGGCGGCGTTGTGTATTCAGGGCTGGCCATTTATGACACGATGCAAATGATCCGGCCTGATATTGCCACATTCTGTATTGGCATGAGCGCCAGCATGGCGGCCGTACTACTGGCTGCGGGAACGAAGGGCAAGCGCTTTGCATTGCCGAACTCGCGGGTAATGATTCACCAGGGTTCGGCCGGCTTCAGGGGAGCGGTGCCAGATATAGAGGTCGTGGCCCGTGAAACCATCAGTCTCACGACGAAGCTCACGGAGATTCTGGCGCACCACACCGGCCAGGATTTTGACCGCGTGAAGCGCGACACTGAGCGCGATTACTACATGCCTGCCCCTGAAGCGAAGGCGTACGGGGTCGTCGACGAGGTTCTGGAGCCCACGCACAAACTGGTGACATCATCAGAGAGTGGGAAACCGGAGTCAAAAGGAACTGAGAATGGGACCGGCAAGAAGGCGAAGTAGTATCGGTGGCTGGTCGGAGAGTACCCGAACCGCATTGTAGGTTCAGGAGTCGGTAATCCTTGCTGCCGAGCGAGAAACCGGCTCACGTTTGATGCTGGTTGGGCATGGTTTTTCGGCTGGATGAGCAACACAAGAGGTGAACACGTGCACTATCGATGTTCGTTTTGCAACAAGGGACAAGAGGAAGTTCGGCGGTTGATTGCCGGACCAAATCAGGTCTATATATGCGATGAGTGCGTTCAGCTTTGTCGCGAAATCATCGAAGAAGAAGAGCCCCAGGTTCCAAGGGTGCACGTTGGCCCGGCTCGGATACCAGCCCCGAAAGTGCTCTACGAACAGCTCAATCAATATGTGATTGGTCAGGAGCGGGCCAAGAAGATTCTGTCTGTGGCGGTCTACAACCACTACAAACGGATCAATGCCGAACTCTTCGATGAAGAAGGCGACGGTGTCGAACTCCAGAAAAGCAACATCCTACTTGTTGGACCGACTGGCTGTGGCAAGACATTGCTCGCCCAGACGCTTGCCCGCTTGCTCGACGTTCCGTTTTCGATTGCCGACGCTACGGCTCTGACTGAAGCAGGATACGTCGGCGAAGATGTTGAGAACATTCTGCTGCGGCTGATCCAGTCGGCCGGAGACGTTCAGCGCGCTCAGCACGGGATCATCTATATCGACGAAATCGACAAGATCTCCCGAAAGGCGGACAACCCGTCGATTACGCGAGATGTCTCCGGGGAGGGTGTGCAACAAGCGCTTCTGAAGATCATCGAAGGAACTGTTGCAAACGTCCCGCCGCAAAGTGGTCGGAAGCATCCTCACCAGGAATATATTCAGATCGACACTCGTAACATTCTTTTCATTTGTGGTGGAGCGTTCGAAGGCCTCGAGGAAATCGTTAGTAAGCGCATTGGCAAGCACAACAATATGGGGTTCGGTTCATCTGAGAGCGATGCGGGGACATCGAACCCAATGCACCATATGACGCACGACGACTTGCTGAAGTACGGACTCATTCCTGAGTTCGTCGGGCGGCTTCCGGTGTCCGTGGCACTCGATGCCCTTTCACATGATGAGCTCATCCGGATACTCACCGAACCGAAGAATGCGATCGTCAAGCAGTATCAGAAATTCTTCAAGCTGGATGACGTCGAGCTGATCTTCACCAATGAAGCGCTGGAGGCAACTGCTCGACAGGCTGAGGAGCGAAAAACCGGCGCTCGTGGTCTTCGCACCTCCATCGAGGAAGTGCTTCTCGACGTCATGTACGAGATTCCCTCGATGGACAACGTTCGCAAGTGCATCGTCGACGACAACGTAATCCTGAACAAAACCCGCCCGTTGTTGATGACCGAGCGCGAGGAACCGGTCACCGCAGCTTGAATTGATCCGGGCCTGGTCACCCAGTTTGCCTGGAACGACGAACGCCCCGGACGCCATTGATGAGCGCGACGGCCACGAAGAAGATCAGGGTGATCAATGGCCCTGTTTCTGAAGCTGTCAGTCCAAGTGCTGTGAATACCAGCATAAGAAACCAGAATGTGATGTCGCCTGCCAGGCGGAGATGTCGAGCCACGGCTGGATCGTTGTTTTTCCCTATAACAAAGACCGCCCAGCAAATAAAAACAGCCCCGATCGAGCCAAGAAACCACCTTCCATAGGTGCCAAGGCCGACCGATACGTCAAGCGCAGCGAACGACAAACAGGCGATTCCTACGGTTAAAGTCACGATACCCTCGCGACGCCCGATCAGCCGTTCGTCCTGCCACCAGTTTTGGAGCATTGTTGCGAGTGTCGCCATGTGATCCTCCGGACCGCACGGGTTCCGTATAGTCTTGGTTGCGCGATGGGCAATGTGCTCACCATGACGACGCAACAACCCCGGTTCTGGAAAAGGATGCCACGCGAATGCGCCCAGTAGTTCTCGATCCCCGCGTTCTGAACACCATTTCAGACTTTGAGGGCTCTGTTGTGGTGGAAGAAGTGCGGTCTCGTGGCCGGCGCGTATTTCGGAAGGGACACGTGCTTTCTCGGGATGATGAGCACGCGCTTCGTACGTTGGATCGATCGATTCACGCTGTCTGGCTGGAAGATGACGAGCTTCACGAGAACGAAGCAGGTACCCTCGTCGCCCGGTCCATCGCCGGGCCCGGCACTTCGATGCAGCCTCCCGTCCAGAGCCGTGTCAATCTCAAGGCATCAATAAAGGGATTGCTTCGTGTCGACCAGGCTGCAGTTTTTGACATAAACCGCATTCCCGACCAAGGCGTCTTCACGATGATGGACGGTTTGGCCGTACTGCCCGGAAAGACGCTCGCAGGGATAAAGATCACACCTGTTGCCACGAAGAAGCGGCACGTCGAAGCCGTCGAGTCGATTGCCGCTCGGTCACCCGTGATCGAAGTGAAGCCGTTTCGTTCGCTGAAAGTCGGCGTAGTGACTACGGAAGGGCTCAACGACAAATCCCGTCAACGATTTCGAGATGCGGTGCTGACGAAAACCGACTGGTATGGCTCCCAGGTTATTGGATTCAACGAATGTCAGGAAGATCCCGCCGATGTCGCTGCCGCCATGCAGACGTTTCTGGACCAGGGTGCCGATCTCGTGATGACCGGCGGTGGCAATGCAATGGACCCGCTGGACGCCGCCATGGAGGCTCTGCAGCTCATCGGCGCCAAAATGACCAGGTTCGGAGCACCTGCTCATCCCGGCAGCATGTTCTGGCTGGCCCACCGTGGATCGGTGCCGATATTCAACCTGGCATCCTGCTCAATGTACTCCCGCTCTACGACAGCTGATCTCATACTGCCGTGGATCATGGCCGGTGAGTTTGTTTCGTCCGACGATATCTCTCGTCTCGGGTATGGCGGCCTGCTCGACCGTGACATGGGTTTTCGGTTTCCTCCGTACGGCGAATCATCCCCGAGCGCAAGCGCCGAGGACTGAACGTGCAATCGGCGTTTTCGGTCGCGGAGCTGATGTTGTTGCTTAACGCGGCATCGGTGTTCTTCATGGTCGGACTGATCTGGATGGTCCAGATCGTCCACTACCCACTCTTTGCCGAAGGGCATCCCGAACGATTCGGACCATTTCATCGCGGGCACAGTCGACGGATCAGCTGGCTTGTGATACCAGCAATGTCGATCGAAGCAGCAACGACAATGGCACTGCTAAAGTGGCGACCGGAGTCAGTCGAGTTGCCACTCGTTCTTGCGGGAGTCGTGGCGGTCGTCGCTGTCTGGCTGATCACTATTCTGGTGCAGGTGCCGCAGCATCAGAAGCTTGCTGGTGGATACGACGCTGAAACGATCAGATCGCTGGTTCGATCGAACTGGCTCAGGACCGCGACCTGGACATTTCACGGAGCGATTGTGCTGGCCATGATGTCGCAGGTTGTTTGATTCCTTTGCATGATCAAGTCCGACCGGAACGCTTTTGGCATTCTACTCGGCAGTTCAACCCGCCAGCTCGCTACTGAACAAGGCATCCGTGTTGTGCGGTAGCATTGAGAGTTCCTGCATCATCCCATCTGGACCGTGCGGGAAACGCGAA
>JBGTJM010000110.1:0-4413 GCA_041745115.1 Thermomicrobiales bacterium | reverse complement strand
CTTCATTCGCGTCAAGGAAATCCTCGATCGGTGGGGCATTCCATTTATCTGTGATGAAGTCCAGTCCGCCTGGGGCAGGTTGGGAGTAGCCGACTTTGGCTTCCAGGCATACAACGTCGAGCCCGATGTGGTGGTCTTTGCGAAGGGGCTGGCCAACGGCATCCCCATTGGAGGGTTGATCGCCACAGACGATCTGGCGGCAGCCATTCGCTCGCTCAGCCTTTCCACGTTCGGTGGCAATCCGATTGCCACGACCGCAGCGATGGCAAATCTGAACTACATTGCGACGAACGGCCTGAAAGAGAACGCCCGGGTCGTTGGTGCTCATCTGCTTGACCAGCTCCGCGCGCTCCAGGAAAAGCATGCAATCGTCGGCGATGTGCGCGGCATGGGCCTGATGGTTGGCGTTGAGTTGGTGAAGGATCGGCAAACGAAAGAACCCGCCCCCGAGATTGCGAACGCCGTGATGAATGCAGCCAAAGCGCGCGGCTTGATCGTTGGTCGTGGTGGTCTGCACGCAAACACGCTGCGCATCAGCCCACCACTGATCATCTCTCAGAGCGACGTAGACCATGCTGTCGAAATACTGGACCAGGCGTTTACGGAAGCATCCCTGATTTCAGCAGCAAGCTGACGTATCGCCGAGCAGAGTATCCACCAGTCTTTGAGATCAACTCGCTAAGGCAAAAGCGCTCTCCGCCACCGAGGCAATCGCATCTGCTGCTGCCTCGCAGTCGGCCCGCGAAACATCGAGGTGGGTGACGGCCCGGACGGTCGTAGCATCGTAGTACGGCGAAACTCGCACATCGTGATCGGCCAGGAGCTTGTCGGCAAATACTTTCGCGCTCATTCCGGTTTGATCGACCTTGAATATGACGATGTTCGTTTCGACTGGAGCTCTCAGCATCTCCAGTCCCGGAGTCTCATTCACTTTGGACTCGATCAGCTTTGCGTTCGCGTGGTCATCAGCCAGTCGATCGACGTGGTGCTCGAACGCATAGACGCCCGCCGCGGCGATGATTCCGGCCTGACGCATCGCCCCGCCAAGCCGGTGCTTCCAGAGCCTCCCCGCCTCGATGAAATCCCTGGACCCAACCAGCACAGCTCCGACCGGTGCACCAAGACCTTTCGAAAGATCGATCCACAATGTATCGACGTGCCTGCCGAACTCAGCAACTGAGCTGCCACTTGCGACGACCGCGTTCATCAGCCTGGCGCCATCCATGTGCATCTTCATTCGATGTTCGTTGGCCAGCGACCGCAGATCGGACAGCGCCTCCTGCGGCCACACCTTGCCGCCACCCATGTTCGACGTGTTCTCCACAGAGATCATGGCAGTCCGCGATGCATGCGAATTGCCTTCGTGAATCATGCGATTTGCATCACCGGCTCCAAAGACACCTCGAGTGCCATCGACCGTCCGCAGCAACACTCCCGCGATCACCGCCGGTCCGCCACCCTCCGCAACGTTCGGGTGCGCCGTCCGATCGAGGATCACCGCCTCGCCCGGCCGGCAATGAACCGCGAACGCGATGGCGTTGCACATAGTCCCCGAAGGCAGAAAGAGTCCTGCTTCCTTGCCCGCCAGCTCCGCGACCATGTCCTGAAGGCGGTTAACCGTCGGATCCTCGCGGAGTTGCTCGTCACCGACTTCGGCCTGGGCCATGTACTCTCTCATCGCCGCAGTTGGTCTTGTCGATGTGTCACTCGATAGATCAATCATTATTGCTCCTCAATACTCACAAGACATCGTTCAACATTTCGGCATTCTACCGAGGTTGGTGGTTCAGTTGCGCTCGACTGCGACTTCACCTCCGCTCGATGCAGATTTTGTGATCGCCTCCGCCACGCTCAGCCCATGGACAGCATCCTCGACCGACGCAATCGACGAAGCCACACCAGTACGCACCGCGTTGATGAAATCTTCGTCTTCGGCGCGCAGCGCACCACCAATCGAACCATTCAACTCCGGCCAAAGTCCAAACTCAGGGTGGAAACTTCGCTCGCCTGTCCAGATTTCCAGCCCCGACTCGAGCGACCTCAGCCGTGCACTGCGATACTCGCCAATCACCTCGAGCTCGGCATCGATTGTGCCAGCCCACGAATCAGTCACCACGTTGGCAGGGGCGCCACTCTGAACGAGCCAGCTGGTCTCCAGAGACGCGGCGATCCCATTCTCGAACCGCAAGAGAGCCATGGTCGCGTCCGGAAATCGTTTTCCCGTGAAATTGCGTTCCAGAGCGTACACCGATGTGCAACGTGAGCCTGAAATCCAGATCAGATAATCGATGTCGTGGATGATGGTTTCGTACACCGCATGGGCACGATCCCCGTAGACGTCGAACCACGCTTTTGAACAATTTCGCTTGGCCCTCACCGTTGCTATTCGCCCAAAATCGCCTCTGCTGATCTGATCGCGCAGAAACATGCTTCTCGATTCGTATCGTAGAACGAAGCCGACCTGCAGATACACGCCTGCCTTTCTGGACTGATCGACAATCGCTTGGCCTCGACTGGCGCTCAACGCAAGTGGCTTTTCCAGGAACGTTGGCAGACCCCGCGAAATCGCCAGCCCCACCATCTCCTCGTGCGTCTCTTCAGGGGTCACGACGTACACGCAGTCCAGCCCGTCGTGATCGAGCAAATCGCTGAACAATCCATACGTTACCGCCCCGCCGTAGCGCGCCGCAGCAGCTTCTCTGGCGCTCTGATCTGGATCGCATATCGCAGCAATCGTGACGCCCGGAAGCTCACTCAGAATTTGGGCGTGCAAACTGCCAAACCGTCCCAATCCTGCGATGCCGACATTGACAAGATTCACCTTGACTCCGATCACATTCGCTCTGCTTGGCGCAGACATCGTCACTCATTGCGTGCCGGGTCAATGATATGCTGACCCGCACTGTGAGTTGCTCCACCTGACCGGAGAGCGATGTCCTCCTATATCCGTCGCGTACGGAATTTTTCGTTCGATATCAAACTCTTCCTGATCTACAACCTCCTGGCCAACGTTGGTTTCGGAGCGATCGAGCTTGTCTTCAATTTCTACCTGCTGGAAATCGGGTATCGCGAGGATTTCATAGGCGAGTGGCGTTCTGTCCAGACCATCGCCATGGCCATTTCTGCCGTTTCTGTCGGTTTCTGGATTAACCGGTTCGGCCCCTGGAAAGTCATCGTGGTCGGATTCGCAATCCTGACCACCGGCTCGATGACCATTGGCCTGGTCGAGTCCCGACTGATGCTGTTTGCGCTTGCCGTCCTGTTCGGCGTTGGGCTATCAAGCCTCTTCAACCCGATCATGCCATTCGTAATGGAGTATGCAAGGGCAGAAGACCGCCAGTACGTGTCCGCGGTATCGTTTTCGCTTATCTCACTTTCGATGATGACCGGATCACTCGTGGGCGGCTTTTCCCCGTCGCTTTTCGGGCTCTTGTCTGGCTCGATTGAGGCAGGTTCCTTGACCGCGTATCGCGCTGCCATCCTCACAGGCGCCTGCATCGGCGCACTCGGCATGATCCCTTTGCTCCTCATGAAGGATCCCCGCCGCCCCTGGACGCCGATGAATACACGGGAAGCAGCCAGAGCGGAATCGTCCGAAACGCGCAAGCGCGTCCGGACCGACGTCGCCGTGTTCATCGCCGTTGGTGGGCTGATGAGCATCGGCGTTGGAATGGTTCAGCCTTTTTACAATGTGTACCTCAAAGATCTTGGAGCCTCCGACAACCAGGTAGGCTTCATCTTCGCACTTGGTGGCCTGACCTCAGCGGTTATCGGATTGGGAGCGCCGCTGCTGGCAACTCGCCTTGGCGCACTGAACGCGGTGCTTGTCCTGCGCATCTCGATTGTGCCGTTCTACCTCTCGCTGATGTTCATGCCAAGCCTCGGCATGGCAGTACTGGCTTTTCTTGCCAGGCAGGCAAGCATCAGCATGGCGTGGCCCATCGACTCGACGTTCATTTCAGAGATCCTGCCTGCGCGATCTCGATCGGGAGTATTCGGACTTCGATCCTCAGCCTGGAATGCCGGCTTCGCACTGGCATCATTTCTGGGCGGGCGAATCATCGTAGAACGAGGGTATGACCTCACGTTTCTCAGCCTTGCGGTCTTTACGACGCTGTCGGCTTTGCTCTTCTACTGGTATTTTGGACGGCATCCATCGGTTGTGGGAGGGGCTATTCCTTCTGCCTTTCCGGCCAGCAGAAGGGTCAACGTCGCACAGGGTACTTCCCGTTTGGATGAGAACGTGGCAGAATAGGAGAAGTGCATCCCGCTGCTTCGTGCGATATTGGGCTGGGTCTGAATTACCGTGAAATCGAAATCGACGATCTTCTCTGGTTCGAAAGCTGGATTGAACCGGCGTTCCCTGCTGGCAATGGGAGTTGGTGCTGCTGCTGGCTTGTGTTCCTGGCAGTC
>JBGTJM010000109.1:0-4417 GCA_041745115.1 Thermomicrobiales bacterium | reverse complement strand
CTGGGCAGGGCAGGGAGTCGGTATGGCGACAAAGGTTCAACCTGCTTCTGAGATCGTGGCTGAGGTTGTTGAGGAAGCGCATGACATCATTCAGTCGATGGCTCTCGCCGCAGGTCGTGTCGGCTGATTACATGTGGCTGGTAACATTCCGGTCGCGGATTCCATGGTGAAACGTCTCGACCCTGCATCTCCCGATTGCTCGTAGAATGAGCAGAGTATTTGCTCAGACAAGCAGGGAGATTCTCATGCGCGCGAACCATGTCAAACAGCGGCTGGACGCCGGAGAGCCGTCGATCGGCACCTGGCTCGGTCTGCCAAGTCCGGAGTCCGCGGAGTATGTCGCCGCTCTGGGCTTTGACTGGCTGACTGTCGATGCCGAGCACAATCCAATCGATATCCGGACTGCAGCCCAGATGTTCGGCGCCATCGCCGGAGCCGGACTCGCTCCGATGGTGCGGATTCCCTGGAACGATCCGGAAAATGTCAAGCGGGTGCTGGACGCTGGCGCCTGGGGAATCGTAGTGCCAATGGTCAATTGTAAGGAAGAAGCCGAGCGCGCAGTAGAGGCCACATTCTTTCCGCCGAAAGGGAACCGCAGCGTCGGGGGCGGCATGACCGGATTGCGGTTCGGCACATCCGGCGGAGAGTATCTGAAGCATGCCGACGACCAGATTCTCCTGGTGTTGCAGATCGAACATGTCGATGCCGTGGAACGGTGCGATGAGATTCTCGGGATGCCAGGTGTTGGGGCCTGCTTCATTGGCCCGAACGATCTGGCCGCGTCGATGGGGATTGGCCTTGGCGTTCCGCTGGAGGGCGATCACCCGCGCATGATCGAAGCGATCGCCCACGTGCAGAAGACAGCCAAATCTGTCGGTGTTGCGCCGGGGATTCATACATCTGGCGCGGACGGCGTCAACCAGCGCATCGAGGAAGGATTTCAGTTCCTGGCCATGGCCAGTGAGCTGAAATACATGGTCGGCGGACTCGCCGCCGACCTCGCCAGACTGAACTGGACCCGTTCAGACCGGAGCGAAACCAGCAACCTTGCTCAGGCAGGCGGGGCCGTCCGGTACTAGCGTTGCGGATGTCGGCCGATTCCTTTCGTCGGACTCTCGCCCACAGGCGCGCCCACCTTCAACGACCAGCGACGGTAAGTTGACGCATCGCATGGAGCGTATCGTGATCAGTGAAGGGACCCGTGAATGCCGAGTCGCCCGCCTAACATCCTTTGGTACTGCTCGGACCAGCAGCGGTTCGATACGATCGGCGCGCTCGGGAATCCGCACGTCCACACGCCGAACCTCGATCGGCTCGTCGCCGAGGGTCTTGCCTTTACCCACGCCTACTGCCAGAGTCCAATCTGTACCCCTAGCCGCGCCAGTTTCCTGACTGGCCGCTATCCGAGCACCCTCAGCGTGAATGGCAATGGCAATCCATCGTTCCCGCATGACGAGCCGCTGGTCACGAAACGTCTCACAGATGTCGGGTACACCGCCGGGCTGGTTGGGAAGTTGCACCTGGCCGGCGCCCACATGGGCCGCGAACCGCGCACTGACGACGGATATTCCTTCTTCAAGTACAGCCACGCGCCCCGTGCTGATTGGTCGCGTGGACATGACTATGCTGACTGGATCCGCGAGCAGGGCGAGGACCCCGCTCAAATCCTTGCCCTCCGCCACAATCCGTTCACAATCGACGTTCCCACTCCAGACCAGGACAATGTGCCGGCCCACCTTCACCAGACCACCTGGTGCACCGAACAAGCGATCGACTTCATCGATGAACAGCAGGACACTCCCTGGTTGCTGAGCGTCAACCCGTTCGACCCGCACCAGCCATTCGATCCACCGTGGGAGTACTATCGTCGCTTCGATCCTGCGACCCTTCCCGGACCTCATTTTCGCGAGAGTGATCTCGCCCATCAGGCAAGGCTGGCCGGCGTGGACTTTCAGACAAGCCCGATCGATCCCGACGGCTACGATGGCGCCGGCGGCCGCGTGATGCAAGCACTTTACTACGCCATGATCGAGCAGATCGATGAGCAGTTCGGACGCCTCCTCGATCATCTCGATCAGTCCGGCCAGCGGGACAATACGATTGTCATCTTTACGAGCGACCATGGCGAGGCACTGGGCGACCATGGACTCGCTCACAAGGGATGCCGCTTCTTCGACGGATTGACCCGGGTGCCGCTGATCATTGCATGGCCCGGTCACTTTGAGACCAACAAGCAGAGCGACGCACTGGTGGAGCTCATCGACATCGCCCCGACCTTGATGGAAGCGGCCGGATTGCCAGTTCCGCCCGCGATGCAAGGGCGATCACTTCTTGAGATTCTCTCCGGAAACCATCCGGCGGACGAGCATCGGGAATTTGTCCGCTGCGAGTATCGCAACGCAGTGGCGTTACCCAATCAGTCGTTCGCCACGATGTACCGCGACCGCCGCCGGAAGCTGGTTGTCTACCACGATCTCGGTCTCGGCGAGCTCTACGACATGGAGCAGGATCCGTTCGAGTTCGACGACCGCTGGGACGACCCGAGCTATCAATCGATCAAGAGCGAGCTGGTCTTGAAAAGCTACGATGCCTCTGTTCGTGCACAAGATTACGGCCCGGCCCGCATCATGCCGTTCTAGCGAGGGAGGCGTGATCAACTGTCTCCTCCGCCGCAGGCACTCAGGACGATAGCCGTCGACGCTACGGGACAGTGCAGGGGTCCCGTGAAATCCCAGTCGATCGTGAGCATGACACGACCCTCGGCAATCACGCTCTCAGCCGGAGATCTGCCTTCAGTGCTCCTCCAGATTCAGCACAAGCTACCCCTTCGTCGCCCCTGCCGTCAGTCCGCTCACGTAGTTGTCGACGAAGAACGAGTACGCAATCGCCACCGGCACCGAACCGAGAATCCCTGCGGCCATCAATGGGCCCCATTGGTAAACGTCGGCGCGAATAAGATCGCTGACAACCCCAACAGGAACCGTTTTCATATCACCGGTTCCCATGAAGACCAGCGCGTAAAGAAACTCATTCCAGGCCAGCGTGAAGCAGAAGATCCCTGCGGAAAGCACACCCGGCATCGCCAGGGGCAAAATGATGTGTCGCATCGCTTGCAGCCTGCTGGCGCCATCCACCAGCGCCGCATCCTCGAGCTCTCCTGAGATTGTGCGGAAATATCCCATTAGCAGCCAGCTGGCGAAGGGTATGAGGAAAGTCGGGTACGTGAGGATCAACGCCCAGTAGCGGTTGTACAGACCGTACTCGGAAATGATTTGTGCCAATGGAATGAAAAGTAGTGTTGGTGGTACGAGGTAGGCGATAAAAATAGCAGCGCCAAGGATATTTGCGCCGTGGAATTTGTAGCGCCCCAGGGCATAGCCAATGAACACGCTGCAGAAGAGCGCCAGCATCGTGGCCCCGACGGTCACGATGATCGTGTTCTGGGTCCACCGAAAGAAATCCGTATCGTTGAAGAGAAAGCTGTAATGCGCGAGCGTCGCGCTGGTGAGCAGAAACGGGTTGCTGTCGGTGTTCAGCATATCCCGATTAGGTTTGAACGAGACAATCACCATCCAGTAAAAAGGAAAGAGCAAAAACACGACAAATATCAGAAGTGGAACGTAGAAGTAGAGCGTCCGCTGCCACAGCTTGTTCTCGCCAACAATATTCATCGCTGGTCATCCCGCCGAATGTTGCGGAGCAGAAGAATCGCGCCAAGCGCCAGCGCCGGGAACATGTAAAGCGAAATAGCTGCGGCTTCACCGATTTGCGTAGCATTCAGGCCAATCTGATACGCGAACGTGCCAAACACATGGGTCGAATTTGCAGGGCCACCCTTGGTCAGTACGTAAACCAGCTGGAAGTCCGAAATTGTCCAGATGATCGAGAAGAGCGTGGCGATCAGGGTGATGGGCCTGATGATCGGCCAGGTTACCGACCTGAACCGCTGCCAGCGATTTGCGCCATCGAGCGCAGCTGCTTCCACCAGATCTGATGGCACTGCCTGAAGCCCAGCCAGGATCGTGATCGCGAAAAAGGGGATTCCTCGCCAGATATTGGCGATACAGAGGGATATCCGCGCGTTCCACGCGGTCCCCATGAAATTGATGTTCTGGTCGACCACGCCCCAATTCTTCAGAACGATAGAAATCGGGCTCAACACGGAACTGAACAGCATCAGGAACGCGAGACTGCTCAGAGCGGTCGGAACGATCCAGGGCAGGAGCAACCCTGCACGGAAAAACCGGCTGAACCTGAACTGGCGGTTGAGGAGCAACGCCAAGGCAAGTCCAAACCCGAGTTTGAACGGAACGGTGCCTATCCCGTAAATAGCAGTGTTACGAATCGTCTGCTGAAAAATCGAGTCGGACCACAGATACCGATAGTTTTCCAATCGAATGAAGTCATAGCTCGCAAA
>JBGTJM010000108.1:0-2383 GCA_041745115.1 Thermomicrobiales bacterium | reverse complement strand
GTCGATCGTCTTGTGCTGCAACGCCATCACGCGATCCGACCACAGAACCGGATATTCATCTGGCCGATCGAGCTGCTGAAACCGATCTGGGAAGCGGCTCAATTGCATCCCGGCGCGCGCTCGTCCCTCCTCCAGCGATTGGCTGTTTCCGGAAACTGTTTCACCTCGGTCGATAACCGTCTGCAGAAGAGGGCGTCCTTCCGCCTCGAGTCGCTCATCCTCCAACTGGATGATATCCCGGGAGAAATTGCCAATGCGAACAACTTGCTTTTTGCCTGGCCAGGTGCTCTTTTCACCTGCGATCTTGATTGGCGGCCGGCCGCCTTCAACCCATACAAGCTTGAACACCCCGGCTAGCGCGGTGCCTTCACCAGGCCTTTCGCTCGTCCCAGCTCCCGTCGCCAGCGACGTTCCGGCCCCAAATCCATCGATTGGCGCACCGGTTGCCACAAGAGCGGCGATCTTCCACTCGTCCAGATCTCCGCTTACCAGGATCCGGACATCCGCCAGCTTCGCCTCATTGAGCATTCTGCGAACGGTGAATGCATCTGACGCGAGGTCTCCGCTATCCAGCCGAACCGCGGTCAGTCTGTGTCCCAGTCGCCTCTGCACCTTATGTGCGACCCGAATCGCGTTCTCAGCACCTCCAAGGACGTCGTACGTATCCAGAAGCAGGGTATATCGGTCCAGGGTCTCAGCGACCGCTCGAAACGCCTCTTCTTCGGTGTCGAACACCTCAACGATTGCGTGCGGTATCGTGCCCGACGTGGGTATGCCGAACTGCTTGGCTGCGTCCACAAACGATGTGCTTCCGCATCCGCCCAGGTAGGCTGACCGCGCGGCCAGGTAAGGGGCCTGGGCTCGTCGGAAACCGAACTCGGAGACGTCTCGACCAGCGGCAGCCCGAACCACTCGCGCAGCCTTGGTGGCAATAAGCGTCGAGACACCGATCAGATGCAAAAGCACAGACTCGAGGAGAATTGCCTCCTGGAATGGACCTGAGACTCTTACCAGTGGCTCGTTGGCAAAGGCGATCTCTCCTTCTGGGATGGCCAGAATCGTTCCGGTGAACCGCGTCCTGCCGAGTTGAGCGAGAAAGTCGGGATGATAGTCGCGCACGGTTCTGAGGTAGGAGAGATCTGATTCATACAGACGAAACGTGCGAACGACGTCAATGGCCAGCTCCAGACCAGCAGTCAGGAGAAATGATCCTCCCAGAGGATGCCGACGGGTGTATAGATCAAACGTCACCTCCGGGTTGTGCCCGGTTCGCCAGCTCACATACGCAGAATCGATGTGATAGAGGTCGACAAGCAGACCACCACGATCAGTGTCAATCAACATGATGTTGACCGCCTGCATCAGTTGTCACTTTCGACACAACCTCCACGCCATTCTGCACCAGGTGGTGCAAAAACAGTCGGTGATAGAGTTCGCCAGGATGGGCGAAGGTGCCGGCCGACACAGCTTCTTCAGTGGATAGATCATACGTGTCGACGGCCTGAGCTGGAACGACGACGCGAAAGCCACTGATGTTGAATGCGTTCGCCCGCATCCTCAAATACATCGCAAGCTGATAGACGCAGAGGTCAGTACAGTTACCCACCACAATTGCCTTGTTGATCTCGGGCCGTTCTTCCAACCACTCCTCGAAACCTGTGCCAATCGAAGGCGAGAGTGAGTTCTTCTCGAACACAGCGAACTGGCTGGCAAAAGGGAGTGTCCTGAGCTCTTCAATCGTTCTGCTCTCCTCAGTTCCGTCAACGCAATGCACTGGCCAGGCATCGAACTCCGGAGCCTCCGGATGATGGGTATCCTGCAAAAGCACGAAATGCTCTACACCCGCTCCGTGGCAATCTAGAAACAGTTGGCGAACCGGCTGCATGAGCCGCCTGACTCGCTCAGAGGCGAGAGGCCCCTTATCGCAGAACCCGTTGATCATGTCAGTCGAGATCAGTGCGACCCGTTTTGGATCGTTTGTCAGGGCATGGATTGATATCGGTTCGAGCTGGTCAAACCATTGATCAATCAATTGCAACCCGGGGTAAGTTTCATCAGTATTCATCGGCTCCTCCTGGTGTGCGTCAGGCAGAAAACGTGCCGACTGCAGGTCCCGAGTTGACAGAAATGCTATCAAATGACTTGTATGCTGATTTGGCATTCGCCAGAACTGGGCAAAACGTGCTGGCGAGTTGTTCGAGGAAGTCCGGTACTATCCGAAAAGGTTGTATCTCGCGCGCTGTGCTAATTCAGGAGGTTTGGGAAATGGGAGCAAACGTGCTTCTCGCTGGGGAATCATGGATTGTGCATACGATCCACCAGAAGGGATTTGATGACTTCACCACGACAGCATACGGCGAAGGCCACCAATGGTTGTCATCGG
>JBGTJM010000107.1:0-4747 GCA_041745115.1 Thermomicrobiales bacterium | reverse complement strand
CATCTCCGGAATTGCTCCAGGGTAGAGGGTCGGATCGGGAACGCGCTCCGCCACAGTGACATAACCTGTCGCCTTGACGAACCGCAGGTATTCGGCGTTGGTCACCTGGTACTGGTCGATCCAGAACCCATCCATCTCAACTTCGTGGGCAGGGGCCTCCTCCGGGTAGTGATCGTTCGACCCCATCAGAAACGTTCCGGCCGGAATCCAGACCATGTTTTTTTGGGGAGGCGAGTCCCTGGACTGGTGTCCAGAGGCCGGTTGTTGCCTCAACGTCTTGGCGTTCATTCACCTGTCTCCCTGGTGATAGCCACAGTTTCCAGTACGCGACTGGAGACTCTCAATGCAAAACAAAGACCCGCGAACGTTTTATTGTGTCTTCGCTCACCTTCGATGCCTGGATGTTGTCTCGCATAAGGATCGAGTTGGGTGTCTGATCCCGAGATCCTATCTTTCTTCCCCGGTTGAATCGCTGACGCAACCGTCACGATTCACATCGCGATCTGAGTGAAGGATGCATGATTTGTCGAGAAAGATCTCTGTTTGATCTCGAGCAGCGGTCTCCTCTCATAGATTGAATCACTGCCACGTATGAACTCAATGAGTCCCTATCAATCGGCACCAGTGTGATCCACTGCCATCTATCGGCTGTACTCTCGATCGTCATACCAGCGCATGAATGCCAGAAGCAGAACAATTCCACCAACTGCGGCTCCAACGAGTGCCACGGCGCTTCCGATCAGCTCGAAACCAAGCCGCCAAATGGCCCAACCGATGGCGTATCCCAGAAACGCGCCAATGATGACGCAGGCAACCCAGACCAGTCCCAGTTTCCAGCCGCTCATCATTCTCATCCTTCCATTGGTCACTCTGCTTCTATGGAAACATGATAGATGGAAACCGTGAATCACATAATGGCTCTGTGGGTGGTCTTTAGGCGTATTTCTCGATCATCCGCTCGAAGAAGAGGCTGTCACAGTAGCAGGGAGGTGGACGATGCAAGGTGGTCAAATCACTACCTATCGGACAAGGGATCGCATCACCTGAAACGGCTTGTGAGTCGGCCCGGAGACTTTGACATGGGTCCTGTTCTGGAAGACGTCGCAAGAGCCGGTCATACGGCTGGCACGATAGGCCGTAAGTGCTCAACCACGGAGCTTTGCGTAGTACCGTACGTTCGGCACCGGAAAATGCTTCTGAACGGCACATTGATTGGAGGAGGCTCTAGACCGACTTCGTCGGGATCGATTGTCAGATATGCCGCCGCGCCTGCAATGGTAGCCTGGACCATCGGGCCTAAGCTTCTGACCGGTAGGTGGACGTGACAGACTGCCACTTTTCAGACCCGTACCACTCGCCATGGCAGTGAAGAGTCAGATCGACGTGGTTCAGCTTGGCACTCGGGCGTATTGGCCCCACGCTGGTCCCAGGCATGATTCCGGCGGCACTGACGACTTAATGAGAGAGTTTTTGGGCAAGCGAGAATGTTTCCGGCCACTTTCGGATGACCAGAGCACGGCACTGAACATTTACTGGAAGTCGAAAGCGATCACACCCCGGAAATCATCTCTGGACCAACTAAGCCGAGGTAATCGGGCGGAACCTACTCGTCCTTCTTGAGAATCCCCGGTCTCACCGGTGGTGGAATAATAATGTGTTCCTTGACAAGCCAAAAAGTGCCGTCGGTACGAGCGTAGTTGGCCACATCATCCCAAGCGGCCTTCACTTCCGGGCTATTTCGAGAAGCTTCGAACGCGTCTTCATCCTCGTACCATTGCTCGACGAATGCTTCTGAGACAAGCTCGCCTTGCAGTTTGCGAATCACCTCGTTGACGACGTACCCACGCAGGCCCGGGGCTTTCGCCGAGATCGGGGCGTGCACGTCAAGCCAGTACCGCATAAACGCTTCGGACGTAAAATCATCTCTTTTCCGCGCCGAACCCATTGTCTTGATCACGATTTCTTTCTCCCTCACTTTGACAACACGAGCCCGATTGCTCGAGCAAAACTCGCTAACCTATCCGCAAATCAGACATCGACTTGCCGGTTCGCCATGGTCATACTCCATCTGGCGATGGCTCGCTGCTCGGCCACGAATGTCGCGATGCGCTCTCGCACCTGACTCGCGTACTTGCCCACCAGCAGATCTGTACCCTGGGCAGCCGTCGGCAGCTGGACATACATCGCCCATCCAATCGACCTGTTTCGTAAAAGGGATACGTTTTTGTGCAGATCAAGATCTCTGGTTCCAGCTGCGAAAAGCTTGGACTCACCGTTTCCCCGCAGATCATCGAGCCGATCGTTTTCCGTTATCTTGGGAGAAATCAGAACGAGCGCATTCACCGCAATCAGATCGGCAGCGCGCAGTGCTTCAATGGCACTCTGCCCGGTAGCCATCACTGCGACCCAGGATGCGGACTGATTCCGGACATACTGAACACCTGCCAGGATATCAGTTGCCAAGTGGTCCTCTGGGCAATCACCTTCGGACAGTCCATGACCGCGAAGGTCGAATGCAAACACTGACTGATTCTCTCCGACCAGTGCACCAACCAAGGGTCGCCAGCAATCAAGGTCGGATTCGCCATCGGAGTCATGCACGAGCAAGAGCCAGTCATGCCCGGTCCCCCATCGTAGCCCCCGCAGGATGACATCGTCAGGTGTCGTGAACTCAACTGCGACTGGTGATGCTTCCATCATGCGACTCGATCCAGCGGAGCGTAGTTGAAGCAAGCGACCAAATGGTTTGGACTCCCTGGTACGGGCTCAAGAATCGGCCTGAGCTGGCGACAGGCATCAACCGTTCGGAAACAACGATCGGCGAACCGGCATGCCTGAAGATCACCGAGCATACTTGCTTCTCCAGGTACCCGGATTCGTTCGATTTGCTTGCCTGATATCAACGACGGAACCGCAGACAGCAACGCCTGGGTGTATGGATGGAGTGGATTCTCAAACAGCTCTTCTGCCGGAGCGACCTCGACCACTCTGCCCAGATACATGACGGCGATTCGGTCTGCCATGTGCCGGACAACGCTCATATCGTGACTAATGAAGAGATAGCTCAGTTCAAGCCGATCCTGAAGATCCCGCAGCAGGTTCAATATCTGACTCTGCATGGAAACATCGAGTGCACTCACTGGTTCATCGGCGACGATAAATGTGGGGTCAACTGCCAATGCTCGTGCTATGCTCAATCGCTGACGCTGACCTCCTGAAAACTCATGAGGAAATCTGTCCATTGCGTCGGAAGGCAGTTGAACCAGATCCAGCAACTCACGGACCCTGTGATTCCGGCTTTCCCTTCCCTGGTGATCCCTACTCAATCCCTCAGAAACGATTGCTTCCCCCTTCATGCGAGGATCGAGCGACTCGAACGGGTCCTGGAATATGATCTGAGCTTTCCGCCGAAAGTCTCTTAGCTGCGTCTTGTCTGCGGTGAGCACCTCGAGATTCTCGAAAACCACCGAGCCGCCGGTTGGCTCGATGAGACGAAGAATGAGACGTGCCAGAGTTGACTTTCCAGAACCGGATTCTCCAACAAGGGCAAGGGTCTCCCCTCGTGCAACGGTCAAGTGAACATCATCCACCGCCGAAAGAAATTGCGTTGGTCGACCGAAGAAATCGGTGGCGACCGGGAACCTTTTGTTCAGCCCGGATATGGTCAGCAATTGCTCAGCCTGCATATGGAGTCGGGTTGTAGCAGCGAATTTCATGAGTGCCGACTTTCACTTCCAGCTCCGGGTGATGCTCCGTACAAATGTCAATCCGGTTTGGGCACCTCGCCGCAAAGCGGCAGGCAGACGGCATCGCGCGGAGATCGGGCACTCTTCCCGGGATAACGTGAAGACGCGGCTTTCTGGCCGTAAGGTAGGGCATGCTCTTCAGCAGCCCCTGGGTGTACGGATGCTGAGGATCGGAAAAGATTCGGCGAACGGTGCCGGTTTCGACAATTTCGCCGGCATACATTACCGCCATTCGATCAGCAACTTCGCTCACCACTCCAAGATTGTGAGTGATTAGCAAAACGCTCAAGCCCATGTCCTGCCGGAGCTCGGCAATGAGATCGAGGATCTGAGCCTGGATGGTTACATCGAGGGCGGTAGTAGGCTCGTCGGCAACAAGCAGCTTGGGATTCATGACGAGTGCGAGTGCCATCATCACTCGCTGTCTCATTCCGCCGGAGAACTGGTGCGGATAGCTGTCGAGCCGGTCGGAGGCGTTGCTAATACCAAGCCGGTCAAGCATGTCGATGGCTCTCGTTTGCGCCTCTTCCTTTGTGGCGCTGCTATGGGCATGGATCACCTCAGTTATCTGGGTTCCAACGGTGAACGAGGGATCAAGGGCTGTCATCGGCTCCTGGAAAACCATCGACATCTGGTTTCCACGAATTCGTCGCATTTCGCGCTCGGAGAGCCGAACCAGATCAGTGCCTTCGAAAAGAATCTGACCGTTGGTAATAGCGCTGTTGACTGGAATGAGCCGCATTAGCGAAAGAGCAGTCATTGACTTCCCGCAGCCACTTTCTCCGACCACGCCGAAGATCTCTCCGTGGTTGACCTGGAAGGAGACGTTGTCGACGGCGTGCATGTCGCGGGAGCGCCCTTTAATCGATGTGACCAGATTGCGAATGTCCAGCAATGGGGTTGGTGGAGCCTCTGAAATGGAACTTGGAATTGGCGAATTCTTGATCATTGCGTTACCAGCGTCTCAAATGCGGGTCGAAGATGTCTCGTAGACCGTCGCC